>NZ_JAMYQF010000045.1:0-57997 GCF_040320745.1 Mesorhizobium sp. M0621
GCGCTCGAGGCGGGGGGTGGGGGTGACGGTCGGGGCGACGCCGCCGCCGGCAGGCCGCGCGGGCGGGTGGCAGGGGTCGGCGGTGGGGGGGGGGGGGGGGGGGGGGGCGGGCCGCCCCCCCCGCCCGGCCCCCCCCCCCCCCCCCCGGTCCGGGGAGGATACTACTTGAACATGCCCTTGAACTGGCCGACATTTTCCTTGGTCACGATGGTGATCGGAACATTGATGATCGGATCGATCTTCTCGCCCTTCTTGAGCTTGCCGAAGGCTTCAACCGCTGCCTTGCCTTCACCAGCCGGATCCTGCTGGACGACGGCGACCACCCAGCCCTCTTCGAGACCTTGCACCGCCGACTTGGTCAGGTCCCAGCCGAACACCTTGACATCGCCGGTACGGCCCTGGCTGGTGACGGCGGAAACCGCACCGAGCAGAGCCGGCTCGCCGGTTGCGTAAAGCGTCGTCATGTCGGGATTGGCGGTCATAAGGTTCTCGGCGGCGGACAGGGCTACGTCCTGCACGTTCTGGCCGTCGACCGTGTCGAGGAAGGTTACCTTCTGGCCGCTGTCGGTGACGGCCTTCTTGAAGCCGTCGAGCCGCTGGTTCTGGATGAACGAATTGAGCGCGCCGACAACGCCGATCTTGGCGGTTCCGTTCAGCTTGGTCTTGACGTATTCGGCGTAGAACTTGCCGATATCCTCGCCGGCCTTGGTGTTGTCGACGCCGACAAAGGCGACGTTGTCGCCATTCGGGATCTGCGCGTCGATGGCAATGACCGGAATGCCTGCAGCCTTGGCCGCGGTGATGGCCGGCTTTACACCGTTGACATCGATGGCGACGAGAATGATGCCGTCGACCTTCTGGGTGATGTAATTCTCGATCGCGTCGTTCTGCGCGCTTGGTACATTGTTGGCGTTGAAGATGACGAGGTCGACGCCGGCGGCCTTGGCAGCAGCCGTTGCACCGTCATTGATCTGGTTGAAGAACAAGGCCTGCTGGTTGATGGTCACCAGCGCATAGGTCTCGGCCATGGCGGAAGCAGAGCCGAGGGCGAGGGTCATGGCGATGGCTGCGGCGCAGCTTGAAAGGATCTTGGTAAGACGCATTCCGGTTCCCCTTGGTTTTACGAAAAGGCCCTTGATCGGGCTCACCTGGCGACTGAGCGCAAGGGCATAATTCAAGATACTTGATTTCTTGTCAAGTCACTTGAATTAGCGTCAACGAAAGGAATAAGGGGATGCGCCGGATCAGAACGTCGCTGGTGTGTTCACCCAGAAAATGCTGGCGCGTTCATCTCCGACATTGCGGTACCAATGCGGCAGTTCGGAGTTGAAGACGAAGGAATCGCCGGCGGACAGGCGAAACGTTTTTTCGCCGACCATCAATTCGATCGCACCTTCCAGGAGATAGCCGACTTCCTCGCCGGCATGCTGGATCGGGCCAGCGCTCTCACCGCCCGCTTCGATATGATGAATGTTGCACTGCAGGAGATGGCCGGGCGAATACGGAATGACACGCTCGAGCGAAATACCTTCGCCGCGCCGAAGCGGATCGAGCGCGATCAACGGCCGCGATCCAGCCCGAAAGACAATGCCTTCCTCGCCATCGGATTCCTCGAACATCCAGCCAATGTTCGTGCCGAGCACCTCGACGAGCCGGTGAAGCATGGGAAGCGAGGGCGAGACCTTGCCGTTCTCGACCTTGGAAAGCAGGCTTTCCGAGCAGTTCGCGGCGGCAGCGAGCGCCTTCAAGGTCAGTCCTCGCGTCTGCCGGGACAGCTTCAACCGCGTGCCGAGCCGCAAGAGGCTGGTGGCGGTCGAGCGCTCGTCGCGCTTGCTGTTCTGGGTATCGATCTTGTTCATCGGGGGGCGCGAACATCTCCACTGGTCGAGCCGACTCGTAAAACTGATCCTGTGCGATGTCCATCCTATGAAAAATGGAGGAATGCGCTGGATCGCAATCAGCGACCCGTCCATGGCAAGCGCCGCACCCGCCGTTTCAATGCTCGCGAATGGGCTCCGCCGCCTCAGGCCGGCTCGCGCTTCAGCGCCTGCGCCATGCAGTGGATGCCGCCGCCGGTCTTGGAGATCTCGCTCATGTCGACGGCCGCGACCTCGAAACCGCGGGCCTTGAGCTGGCCGATCAGCGCCTGGCTGGAGGTCGGTGCGATCACCCGGTCCTTGCCCAGCGACATGAAGTTGCAGCCGAGCGCCATCGTGTCCTGGAACGGCACGTCGATGATCTCATGGCCCTTGCCCTTCAGCCAGTCGACGATGCCGGGTTCGGTGCAGGCGAGGCAGACGGCGGTCAGTTTTTCGGCGATCGGCACCACCATCAGGTCGATATGGACATAGTACTCGTCGATGAAGGCGATGCGGGTCTCCCAGCCCTCCTTGTCGAACCAGGCCTGTACCTGGCGGGCACCTTCCTCCTGCGTGCGTGCGCCGCCGCAGCCGATCAGCACCACGCCATCCTCGATGACGTTGAAGTCGCCGCCTTCGAACGTGCCTGCCGTGACCATGTCGTAGATCGGGATGCCGAGTTTTTCGTAGGTTCGGATGGCGGCGTAGTTCTCGCCGCGCCGCCACCAGTTGGCCATCGCGGTGATGAAGGCCCCATAAGGCGTCATAACACTGGAATCACGGGAATAGACCTGCATCGGCAGCTCCGGCGTCGGCTCGTGCCAGTGTATGTTGACGCCGAAATGTTCGTAAGCGGCGACCAGGTCCTTGTGCTGCGCCTGCGCGATCTGGACATTGCAGGGCGCCTCGCGCAGATGCTTTCGCGACAGCGAACTGGTCGACAGATGACGCAGGAAATTGGGCGAGCCGAGCAAGACGTCGGTCAGGACGTCGGTCTCGTTGGCAAAACCCCAGGCGGTCAGCGGTTTGGTGCCGCCGGCCGGGTTGCGGCGCTGCAGCGAAAACGGCTCGGCGACAATGCGGTCATGAACGGTCATGGGGTGCTCCTCGTGACGTGGCTTGGGGTGTTTGATTTGCTCGGTATCCACCAGTCCCGTCCGCGCGGGGTGGTGACATATTCCGGCCAGCGAAATCCAATCGGCGGCTCGTAGTCGCAAAGCGGCGCGATCCAGTTCGAACCGCCGACGCCGCCGCCGGTTCGGGTGACGAACTCGTCCATCGCCGTATCGCGGGCGTTTTTGTCCTCCAGCAGGCGAAGGGCCGCCAGCGCAACCGTCTTCGCCGCACAGATGACCATCGGGTCGATTGTCGCCGCAATGCCGCCGAGCGCATTCATCACCCAGGCCGGATAGACGTGGCCATTTGCGGAGCGCAGCGCCGGACGGGCGACGTAGAAACGCGCCGTCGGCGTATGCCACGACATGTCGGTGTAGTCATCCGAGGTCGAATTGAGCTGCGACGGCGGCAGGTCGCGGCGCAGCAGCGCTTCGGCGTCTTGCGGCGCGATCAGTTGCTCCATCTCGGCAATGAACGGCTCCTCCGTCGCTACCCCGCCGGCATTGACCTGGATTTCGCGGGCGATTGCCTTGGCCGTTTCGTCCCAACGTGGCGGCCCGACGGTCGACAGCGCTTCATAGGCGATTTCGGCCATCGCGTGGTTGGCAAGCCCCGGCCGTGACTTCGACACCCAATGCCGTTCGTAGCGGCAGCCGCTCATGCTGGCAGCGGCGTGCGCATTGCGATCGAGCATGGCGGTGACCTGGTCGGCCATCGCCAGTGTCGGCACGCGGATCATGTACTGGATTTCAGCCAAGCCGGCCGGCAGATTGTCGGCGGTGGCCTGGCCGGCGGTGAGGATCGCCTCGCTGATCGACCAGCCGCCCTGATGCGGCAGCATGGAATCGCGCAACGCCTTGGACGTCATGTACATCATCATCAGTGCGTCGTTGGCGCCGGGTGCGCGCACCGCCGAGTGTGCTTGCGGGATCGGTGCGCTGTCGCCTGCGCGAACCCAATTTTCGGGTTCGTCGCACACAAAACGGTAGATCATCGCATAGGCCGCGCCGCAATGGGTGTCCCAGCGCGCCGTGTTGCAGAGCGGCAGCATATAGAAGGGATGGAAGGAGATCATGCCGGCAAGGCCGTCATAATAGCCCTTGGCGGCATGGATGGGCTTCGATCCACGCACCTTCTCGGCCGGCTCGCCGGTGAAGCGCAGCGTGCCTGATATGCCGTGGCGCTGCATCGCCGCCTTGGTCGCCAGCAGCCCGCCAAGGCTTGAGATACCGAGCCCGGAATGCGGGTCAGTATGGCCGCCGGCCTGCTCGCCTAGACCTGGGCGAGGGCGCTTGACCGTCGCCGCGTCCTGGCAATTGCCGGGCACGGCGTCATATTCGGCGTATAGGCCGATAGTCGGACCTGCGCCGTTCGTCCAGTGGGCGCAGAAGGCTGTGGGCATGCCGCCGGAACCTTCCTCGACGGAAAAGCCTTCGCGTTTCAGCAACTCCACATACCAGACTGCCGACTGATATTCGCGCCATGCAGTCTCGCCGAAGTCGAAAATGGTGCGCGTCCACGCCGACAGCAGCGGCTGGATGTCGTCAAGACAGGCAAGCGCGGTTGCTTGCGCGGGGGTGCTGACCGCTTTCTCCATGGCTTGAGAAGAAAGCAGTGAAGCGGCTTTGCAAAAAGTGATATGTTTTCCCGGCTCATACAAATTCGGTTCACCTGAGGCACCTTGCGAATACCATCGACACAAGCGCTGCGCGCTCTCGACAGCTTCGCCCGCCACGGCAGCGTCTGGCGCGCCGCCGACGAGTTGCACCTGACCCGCAGCGCCGTCAGCCACCAGCTTCGGCTGCTGGAGCGCGATCTCGGCTTCGATCTGCTCGAACGCATCGGCAAGGGCGTGGCGCTGACGCCGCGTGGCCAGCGCTACGCCAGCGACGTGCGCAAGGCGCTGACCGTGCTGGGCGACGCGGTGACGCGCCATGCCGGCACCGGCGTTGGCGGCTCGTTCAGTGTCAGCTGCACGCCGGGCTTTGCCTCGTTGTTTCTGTGCACCCATATCGGCGAATTCCGCCAGATGTACCCCGATGTCGCGCTGCGCATTCTGACGCCGCGACGGCTAGACGATGTCAGCAATGCCGAGGCCGATGCTTTCATAGCGTTTGGCGTCGGCAATTGGCCGAACCGGGCGGTCGAGCTTCTGTGCGAGATCTCCTTCACGCCGCTGTGCAGCCCGACGCTGCTCAACAAGGTTGGTGGATTTTCGAAGCCAGCCGACGTTTTGCGCGCCAATCTCCTACATCTCGGCGATACCGAGGACTGGGCGCGCTGGCTGGCCCTGTCCAAGGTGGAAAACCCGGACACAGAGGGCGGCATCTTCTTTTCCGACATGAATCTCGTCTTCTCGGCCGCGATTGCCGGCCAGGGCATGGCCATGGGCGACGAACTGACCAGCGGCAAGGCATTGGCCGAAGGCAGGCTCGTGCGTCCGTTCGACATCGCGATCAAATCGCCGCGCTCCTACTTCTTGGTCTCCGAACATGCCAAGGCGACGCATCCGGTGCTTGACGCATTTGCAGGATGGCTGCGATCGAAACTCGCGGAGAGCAATGCCAAGGGCATGGCCGACCACGGGCGTCATCGATTGGACAGATGAATGGAATTTGCCGGTCCGGCGAAAACTATTCGGTTGCGGTGAGGCCGCGCGCTGCCCTACGATTTCGACAAGCGTTAGGGAAAGGGCAGTATGCAGCAACCCGGCCGTGCCGCAGAGATCAAGGCAATCGGGATCGGCAAGAGCTTCGGCTCGTTCCGTGCGCTGGACAATCTGTCGCTCGATATCGGCCGTGGCGAGTTCCTGACCCTGCTCGGGCCGTCCGGTTCGGGTAAGACGACCTTCCTGATGATCCTCGCCGGCTTCGTGCAGCCGACCGAGGGCAAGCTGTTCAGCGACGGCGTCGACATCACCGACCGGCCGGCCGAGCAACGCGCCGCCGGCATGGTTTTCCAGGGCTACGCGCTGTTCCCGCATATGAGTGTCGAAGCCAACATCGCCTTCCCACTCAAGGTGCGCAAGAAAGCGGCGGCCGACATCAAGCGCCGTGTCGGCGAGATGATCGAACGCGTCGGCCTCAAGGGCCACGAGAAAAAACTGCCGGCGCAGCTTTCCGGCGGTCAGCAGCAGCGCGTGGCGCTGGCGCGCGCGCTGGTGTTCGAACCGGGCGTGCTGCTGCTCGATGAGCCTTTCTCGGCGCTCGACAAGGGCCTGCGCGGCCAGATGCAGGCCGAGATGAAGCGGCTACACCAGGAGACCGGCACCACCTTCGTCTTCGTCACCCACGACCAAAGCGAGGCCTTGGCGCTGTCGTCGCGCGTCGCCATCTTCAACCACGGCAAACTGCTGCAGGTCGGGGCGCCCGACGAAGTCTACGACCGTCCGGACAACCGCTTCGTCGCCGAGTTCCTCGGCGAAATCAACATGCTGCCGCTGAAGGGCGTGCGCCCCTCCGACAATGGCTCGACCGGCCTGTGCGAAGACCGCACGATCAATATGCGCTGCAAGGCCGAGGCGGTGCATGGCGATGCAATCCTGGCGATCCGGCCCGAATACATGTCGATATCAGGCGAGGCGGCAGCCGGCGAGAACGGCATTGCCGCGACAGCGACCAACTCCACCTATCTCGGTGCTGCAACGCGGCTTGACCTGACGACGCGGCAAGGCGCCAAGGTCACGGTCTCGGTGCCGAACGAGGTGGCCGCCGCCGCCCTCAGCAAGGGCAATTCCGTCTGGCTCACCTGGCCGGCGGAAAAGGGTTTCCTCCTTCCGCATGGAGGACAATGACGAACGGTGTGGCGAGATATCAGCACCACCGCTTTCCGGTACTATCAACGACAAAAAAGGGGAACTGACATGACAAGCAATTCAAAGACTGGCGACACCAAGAAGCAAGCCATCGAAAGTCTATCCGCCAGGGCAGGTCGCGGCGAAATCTCGCGCCGGCAATTCGCACAGCTGGCGGGACTCGTGCTGGCCGGCACGCCGATGCTGCTGCGCTCGACCGGCGCTTTCGCGCAAGCCAAGGAGCTGGTGCTGGTCAACTGGGGCGGTGACGCCATCACCGCCTATGACGCCGCCTATGGCCAGGCCTTTACCAAGGAAACCGGCATCACCGTCAAGATGGACGGCTCGGGTCCGACCGAAGGTGCCATCGCAGCGCAGTTCAAGAGCGGCGCACCGACCTGGGATCTCGTCGACGTCGACCCATTCTCGGCCATCACGCTCGGCGCCCAAGGGGCTCTCGAGCCGATCGATTACAACATCGTCGACAAGAAGAAGATGCGGCCCGGCTTTGGTTGGGAATACGCCGCCTCGACCTATTTCTTCTCCTATGTCATCGCCTATGATTCCGAGAAGTACGGCAAGGACGCGCCGACCGGCATGGCCGATTTCTTTGACGTGAAGAAATTCCCCGGCAAGCGCTCGCTCTACAAATGGGGCGTATCGAGTTGGGAAGCGGCGCTGCTGGCCGACGGCATCGCGCCGGCGTCGCTTTACCCGCTCGACCTCAAGCGCGCGCATGACAAGATCGCCGCCTTCAAGGAAAACGTCGTTGCCTATTGGGGCGGCGGTGCCGAAAGCCAGAGCGTGCTGCTCAATGGCGAGGCCTCCATGGCGATCGTCTGGTCGACGCGCGCGTCACTGATCGAGCAGGACTCGGGCGGCAAGATCAAGTTCATCTGGGACCAGGGCCTGATCTCGCCCGGTGCGCTCGCCGTGCTCAAGGGCAATCCTGGCGGCAAGGAAGCGGCCATGAAGTTCATCGCCAGCACCCAGGACCCGCAAAAGGAGCTGGTCATGTTCGACAAGCTCGGCCAGGGCCCTGCAAATCCGGCTGCCGACGCGCTGATCCCCGCCGACAAGAAGCGCATCAACCCGGTCGATCCCGAGAACATGAAGAAGCAGATCGCGCTCGACATGGATTGGTACGCCAAGAATTACGGGCCGGCGCTCGACGAATACACCAAGATCATCTCGGCCTGACCAGGGCCGGGGTAATCGGGTCGAAATGAGGTCCTATCTCTCCGACAGGATGGGCGCGGCGCTGTTGATGGCGCCGCTGCTCCTGTTTCTTGTCCTCGCCTATGCCTGGCCTTTCCTCGGCGTCGTCAAATGGAGCTTTACGCTGCCGACGCCCGGGCTTGGCCAGTATGACGCGCTGCTCACCGACGATCTGGTGCAGTCGGTGTTCATCCGCACGCTGCGCATCGCGGCGATCGTCACCGTGGTTTCGGTGGCCGCTGCCTACGCCATCACCGTCGTCTGGGTCCGCGGAACCCCGGCACAGCGGCTGATCGCCGAGTTCTGCATTCTCGTACCCTTCTGGATTTCCGTGCTGACCCGTGCCTTCGGCTGGGTGGCGCTGCTGTCCAATCGCGGCCTGATCAACACCTGGCTGCAGGCGATCGGCTTCATCTCCGAACCGCTGGCGCTGGTGCGCAACGAGTTCGGCGTCATCGTCGGCATGACGCACTTCCTCATTCCTTTCGCCGTTTTCCCCTTGGCATCTTCCATGCGCAGCCTCGACGACCGCGTGCTGCTGGCAGCGCGCGGGCTCGGCTCCAGCCGCATGCGCACCTTCTGGACGGTGTTCGTGCCGATGACGCGCTCCGGCATCATCGGCGCGGCGATGATCGTGTTCGTCTTCTCGCTCGGCTTCTTCGTCACGCCGGCGATCCTCGGCGGCGGCCGCAGCGTGATGATTGCCGAACTGATCTATCTCCGCATCTTCCAGAGCCCGGACTGGGGCCTGGGCGCGGCCATCAGCGTCGTGCTGGTGCTGTTCGTCGGCGCGCTGATGGCGCTGCTGTTCCGCTATGTCAGACCGAAGCAGCTGATCTGATGCCAACCTACCGCCCCGGTCCCGTCTCGCTGATCATCGCCGCCTTCGTCGCGCTGTTCCTGCTGATGCCGCTGCTCGCCGTCATCCCGGTGTCGCTGACGCCGAGCCGCATGCTGGCGATGCCGTCGGGCGAACTGTCGCTGCGCCACTACCGGTCGCTGGTCGAGGATCCGCGCTGGCTCCAATCGATCCTGCTCAGCATCCGCATCGGTGTCGTCAGCAGCGCCTTTTCCACCGTGTTGGCACTATGCTTCAGCCTCGGCGTGTGGATGTTCCAACCGCGCTTCACCGCGGCACTCGTCGGCTTCGTGCTGCTGCCGATGGTGGTGCCGCCCGTGGTCTCCGCCATCACGCTCTACTTCCTGCTGACCTCGATTTCGAGCTTCAGCTCGTTCTTCGGCTATGACACCTGGCTTGGTGTCGCCATGGCCCATTCGGTGATGACGGTGCCTTTCGCCACCGTGTTGATGCTGGTCTCGCTCAGCCAGCTCGACCGGCGCATCGACCTTGCCGCGCGGGGTCTCGGCGCCTCGGTGTGGGAACGCGCCACCCGCATCATCATGCCCAACATCAAATTCGGCATCGTCACCGCGGCGCTCTTGTCGTTAGTGCTGTCCTGGGAGGAGATCGGCGTCACGCTGTTCATCACCTCGGTCAACGCCATCACCCTGCCCAGGCTGATGTGGATGGGCCTGCGTGACAACATCGATCCTGCGATTGCTGCACTCTCGGTGATCCTCATCATCATCACCGTGCTGGTGCTGGCGGTGCGCAGTTTCGTGAACCGGACGAGCGCGGGGCAGTGAGAAGGCAAAGCGCGGGGCAGGCCGCTTAAGACCTTCGGGCAAAGCGCTCCTCCCATCCTGCCGGACATCTCGCCCACAAGGGCTTCGGGCTACCCCATCGCGCGGCGGATTGTCCTGGACAGGCGGGCAAGGAATGTTGGTCGGGATGATGCGTCGAGCTTCCACGACAGCACCGCCATGGCCATTTGCCGCGGCAGCATGCCGACCGACAGGAACCAGGCGGCAAGCACGGCGCGGCGGCGCAGGGACGCCGTCATTTCGAGGCTGGCGACAGCACCCGCCGCCGCGAGCGCCAGCCGGGAATCATCGGCCACGGGGTGCCGGTGCCTGTCCACGCAGAGCGACGCCAGCCGTTCTTCCAGGTGGACCGGATCATGGCGAACAATTTCTGCCGGCACGACCGTCAGGCCGGCCTGCGATGCCTGGTCCGACAGCGCCTCCATGCGGTGGAAATCGTGCTCTACCCGCCAGCGTGCCCGCTCGGCGAGCTTTTCACCGAAAACCGAATGGTTGGCGCCGTGGATTCGGTAAGCGCCGACACATTCATCGATGGACTGGACTTGGCCATAGAGCGGCGCCAGCGTCGCAAGATAGCCGTCGGCACCCTGGCGGAAATCCGGTTCCGGAATCGGCATGATCGATTCCAGGGTCGTCCGGTCAAAGGCCAGCCCGCTGGTCACGGTCGTCTGGTAGCGCCCCTTGCGCAGCAGTTTCGGCACGACATCGCCGCTGTCGAAGGGCAGTTCCGGCGGCGGAAAGACGTCCTTGATGCGTTGCCGGTCATCGACAATGTGCAGTCTGGATTGCACCTGGGCGGTTGCCTCGTCCCAGGTGTCGACGATCCTGGAGACGGCTTCCGGATAAAGATAATCGTCGGCGTCGAGGAAGAGGACGATTCTGCCCGAGCTTGCAGCAAAGCCGGTGTTGAAGGCGGCCGCATGCCCACCATTTTTTCGTCGCGGACAAGCGAGTATCCTGTCGCCGTAGGATTTCATGATGGTCGTGGAATTGTCCTGCGATGCATCGTCGACGACGATGACTTCGACGTCGTCGTGGTCCTGCTCCAGGGCGCTGTCGATGCTACGTTCAAGGAAACGTGCGTAATTGTAGTTCGGAATAATGATGGAAACCGGGGTTTTGTGGTGGGTAGACTGCATCGCATTCGACCTCGCATCTTGCTTTGGTTTCGGCAAACCCCGCTCGTGGGCTGCCTCCCAAGGAAAAGCCCCGCCTTTTTGTCTGGAGACTGGTCACGTCTCTCTTTCGCGACTTCATGCAAAGCCGCCATCGCCTTCGAGGATCGCGGTGGCTGACTGGGGTAAAGGGGTGTCGCCTGCCAGCAAAGCTCCGACGCTCCAGGCCATCGACCAGGCTCGACGGAATGGCGTCACGTTCGGTCACAGTGGGACCGCAGCGGACACCTTGAAGGCACGTCCGATACTGGCCTTCAAATGCGGCTGGAACAAGCCCGCTATCCGAAAACTCGCGTCCGGACGCGTGGTCAGATGGTGTCAGGCGAACTAGATAAACCTCACCGAGACGCGGCCAAACCTGCCTAGATCGCAACGCCGCGCTGCGCCCCCTGACGACGTTGTTGGCAAAGTCGTATCAGCATTCATCAGTCCGATGACGAATCGCCATCGCCTCTGCGCGGCGAATGACTATATCTGACAAAGTATGCAGAACACGGACAGGCTTCCGAGAGGTAACGGTCGGAAGCACAACGGTTAGGGGAAAAGGACGATGACCGCGCCCGGCGATTTGCAGCAGGCACTGTTTCTGAGGCTGAAAAGCGATGCCTCGCTGTCGAAATTGTTGGGCGGTGCCGGATTGCTCGAACGGGCAACCGACAA
The DNA here is from genome assembly GCF_040320745.1 of Mesorhizobium sp. M0621. Lineage (NCBI taxonomy): Bacteria > Pseudomonadati > Pseudomonadota > Alphaproteobacteria > Hyphomicrobiales > Phyllobacteriaceae > Mesorhizobium > Mesorhizobium sp. M0621. Next base: position 11,487 of record NZ_JAMYQF010000045.1, read on the forward strand.
TGCCGCTTTTCCATACGTGACCTGCGGCCAGACTTCCGCCTTTGACGGGGACACGGGCGCCGAGAACAACGATGATCAGTTGATCACGCTGCACGTTTGGTCGAAAGCCCAGGGGGAAGTCGAAACGCTTGCCATCATGGACGCCATCAAGGTGCGGCTCGCCAATGCGGTGCTGGAGATTGGCCCCCACGGCCAGACACGACTCTCGCTCGAATTCACCGAGGTCCGCCATGACGAGGACCTGCTCGTGTACCACGGGCTGCTGCGTTTTCGCGCGCTGACGCAGGAAAATGCCTGACGCGCTTTCAATCTGGTCGAAACGGAGTCTAGATTGGGCTTTCGCGGGATTTACCGGGTGGGGCGGTAAAATCCCAGTTGACTGTCTCGCATTGCAGGGGTGTGGCGAGGATGTTTTCAGCGGCGTTCACTGTTCATTTCACGTTCAGCACCGATGCGTTACAACGCCGACCATGAAAACGCTTCGCTCCCACTTCCGAACCGCGACACTGGCGCTCTGTGCAGCCGGGCTGTTTGCGTCGCAGGCGACAGCGATGCCGGCCATCGCGCCCGATCAGGCCAGCCCGATCGTACTGGCCGCGTCCGATTGCTATGCGATCGGCCAGCAGGTGGCCGAACAGAATGGCGGAACGCTGGCCAAGGCCTCGCAATCGACACGCGGCGGCCAGCCTGTCTGCGTCATCGTCGTGCTCGTTCCGGGCAAGGATGGGCAACGTCCGCGCCGTTCCGAAATCGTCGTTCCACTGAACTGACCCACTCTTCCATTTTACAGACCTTCGTTTCCCAGGCCGCCGGAATCGGCCTATATCTGACCCTAGCTCTTCAACAGGTATCGAACTCCGCATGCGCGTACTCGTCGTCGAAGATGACAAGGATCTCAACCGGCAGATATCGGATGCGCTGGTCGATGCCGGCTACGTCGTCGACCGCGCCTTCGACGGCGAGGAAGGCCATTTCCTCGGCGACACCGAGCCCTATGACGCCGTCGTGCTCGACATCGGCCTGCCGCAGATGGACGGTATCAGCGTGGTCGAGCGCTGGCGGCGGGGCGGCCGCAAGATGCCGGTGCTGATCCTGACCGCGCGCGATCGCTGGAGCGACAAGGTCTCCGGCATCGATGCCGGCGCCGACGACTATGTCACCAAGCCGTTCCACATCGAGGAGGTGCTGGCGAGGCTAAGGGCTCTGATCCGGCGGGCTGCCGGCCATGCCTCGTCCGAACTGACCTGCGGACCGCTGCGCCTCGACACCAAGGTGTCAAAGGCCGATGTCGACGGCGTGCCGCTGAAACTGACGTCGCACGAATTCCGCCTGCTTGCCTATCTGATGCACCATATGGGCGAGGTCGTCTCGCGCACCGAACTGGTCGAGCATCTCTATGACCAGGATTTCGACCGCGATTCCAACACTATCGAGGTGTTTGTCGGGCGGCTGCGCAAGAAGATGGGCATCGACATGATCGAAACCGTACGTGGCATGGGCTACCGCATGCGTGAGCCGGAGGCGTAACTCGGAACCGCTCAAACCAACCGCAAGGACGCCGCTTTCGCTGCGTTTGTGGCCGCGTTCGCTGACGTTCCGTGTCATCGCCTTTTCCACGGTCTGGGCGATCGTGACGCTCGTTGTCATCTTCACCCTGATCACCACGCTCTACCGCCAGGCCAGCGAGCGCGGCTTCGACAGCCTGCTTTCGGCGCATCTGTTCAACCTGATCGGCTCCATCGGTATTTCCGACAACGGTGCGCTGACCGGCGCGCCCGACCTCGGCGACCTCCGGTTCTCGGAACCGAATTCCGGCTGGTATTGGTCGGTCGAGCCCGCCTCGGAAGGGGTGCATGGCGATCTTCATTCGTCGTCGATGTTGAAAAACATCCCGTCGCCGAGCGTTGCCGATGTGCCGTTCAACGCCAGCTTCCAGCGCAGCTATCCGACCGAAGGCATCGATGGCGAGCAGCTCGAAGTGTTCGAGAGCGAATTCGTTCTCGATTCCAAGAACCGCGCCGCGCGTTTCCGCGTTATGGGCAACCAGAGCGAACTCGAACAGGAAATCGCCACTTTCCAGCGCCGGTTGCTGACCTATCTCAGCCTATTCGGCGTCGGCATGATCGCCATCAACGCGATCGCCATCTTGCTCGGCCTGCAGCCGCTGCGCCGGGTCAGGAATGCGCTTGCCATGGTGCGCGAGGGTACCGCGCAAAGGCTCGACGGCCAGTTCCCTGCCGAGATCGAACCACTTGCCAACGAAACCAATGCGTTGATCGAAAACAACAGGCGCATCGTCGAGCGGTCGCGAACCCAGGTCGGCAACCTCGCCCATTCGCTGAAGACGCCCCTCGCGGTGCTGCTCAACGAGGGCAGGGCGCTTGGCGGCGCCAAGGGACAGCTGATCGCCGAGCAGGCCGCTTCCATGCAGAAGCAGGTCGAGCACTATCTGCAGCGCGCCCGGGTCGCGGCGCAACGCGACAGCGTCGTCTACCGCACACCGGTGACGCCGCTGGTGCAGCGCATGGTGCGGGTTTTGCAGAAGCTCAATCCGCAGACAAAGCTGTCGCTGTCGGTGCCGGCGACCGAAATCGTCTTTGCCGGTGAGCGCGAGGATCTTGAGGAATTGCTCGGCAATCTGCTCGAAAACGCGATGAAATGGGCTAAGAGCGCGGTTCTGGTCTCGGTCGTGCCTTTGACCGGCAAGGACGATCCGGCCGGCCTGTTTGAGATCGGCATAGAGGATGATGGCCCAGGCATTCCCGAGGACAAGGCGCGCGAGGTGCTGAAGCGCGGACGGCGTCTGGACGAGACGAAGCCGGGAACAGGTCTGGGGCTGGCCATTGTCGCCGACCTCGTCAACGAGTATGGAGGCGTCCTGGCGCTCGAACGGTCCGGCATGGGTGGATTGAAGGCGGTGGTACGATTGCGGAGCCTTCAGTGATGTTCACTAGGGCCAATCGACATAGAGGGACGGGAGATGTTATTGGCGGCAGTCGATTGGTCCCGCAGCGACCAGCGGCCAAATTTCCGACAAATATCAATACTATGGGCACGCCGACTTCTCCGATGACGCGGCCCCCGGCTCATCCGTAACAGGCTCCAACTCAAGAAAACCGGTTGTTGGCATGAAGATTCGCGTCGCGCTTGTTTCCGCATTGCTGGCCGTTTCCGGCTGCACCACCTTGAGTGGCAAGGAGCCAACCATAGCAGTGACACCGGCCTCGACGCCTCCTTCCAGCGGCAAGGTGACCACGACGATCATTTCGGCGATGGGCGGCGGTCTCATCGGTGGGTCGATCGGCGCCGGCCTCAGCGAGGCTGAAAAGCGCAGTGCGCTCGAGGCTGAATACAAGGCGCTTGAATATACCGCCAGTGGCCAGAAGGTGGCATGGAAGGGCGCCCAGGCTTCGCGCTATGGCGAGGTGGTTCCGGCACAGCCCTATCGCGTCGGTTCGCAGGACTGCCGCCAGTACACGCAGACGGTGTTCACCGGCGGGGCCGGGGTCACGGCACGTGGAACCGCTTGCCGCAACACCGACGGCAGCTGGACGCCGCTGACCTGACCGTCTGCCGGCGGTCGGCGCCTGGTGCCGATTCCGTCAAAGCGTCGCAGGATGCATCTGTTGGCAGGGCAGGGCTCTGCCTTTATTGGAAGAACCATGCTGTTCTGGGTCATAGCCGCAATTCTCACGCTGGGTGCGAGCCTGGCGGTGCTGCTGCCGCTGGCCGCCAGCTCGAAGGGCGCGTCGTCGAGCGGCGATCACGATCTCGAAGTCTATCGCGACCAGTTGTCCGAGCTCGACCGCGACGCAGCGCGTGGCTTGATCCAGCCGGCGGAAGCGACTGAGGCCCGCGCCGAGATCGCCCGCCGCATCCTTCGCATCGATAGTTCGGCCGGCACGGCATCCGTTGGCCGAGCGGCGGTCGCGGCAAGGCTGGTGGCAACCGCGGCCGTGCTGGTGGTGCCGCTGGTCAGCTGGGGCCTTTACAGTCAGCTCGGCTCACCCGATTTGCCGTCGCAACCGCTCAGCGAGCGGTTGGCCAAAAATCCGGCCGACAGTTCGGTCGACGAACTGGTGGCGCGCGCTGAAGCCCATCTTGCCGCCAATCCTTCCGATGGCAGGGGCTGGGATGTACTCGCGCCCGTCTATCTGCGCATGCAGCGCTTTTCCGACGCGGCGGCGGCCTATCGCAACGCCATCCGCCTTGATGGCGACAGCGCCGCTCGCCAGGCTGGTCTTGGCGAGGCGATCGCCGGTGCGGCCGGCGGCATTGTCTCGGCCGATGCCCAGGATGCCTTCGAGGCGGCCTTGAAGCTCGACCCGGCCAATGCGAAGGCCAGCTTCTACCTGGCCATGGCGCTGGCGCAGGAGGGCCGCGCCAAGGAGGCGGCCATGGCCTGGCAGGCAATGCTGGGCAAGCTGCCGGCGGATTCGCCATGGCGCGGTGCAGTCGAGCAGGCATTGGCCAAGTCCGGCAGCCCCGAAGTTGCCTCAGGCGGGACCACGAATGGTCCCGATGCCGGCGATATCGACGCCGCATCCTCGATGTCGCCGCAGGATCGGGAAGCGATGATCAACACGATGGTCGCCGGTCTCGACGAAAAACTACGACAAAATCCGCATGATCCGGAAGGATGGATGCGGCTCGTTCGTTCCTACGTCGTGCTGGGCAAGGCCGATCAAGCGCGCGAGGCGCTGGGCCGCGCCATTGCAGTCTTTGGAGCCGACAGTGACGAGGCGAAAAAAATCACCGCCTTTGCCGCCTCGCTTGGCCTGACGGCGACGGAGTAGAGTAAGATATGACGCGCAAGCAGAAACGATTATCGGTGATCGCGGGCGGACTGGCTTTCCTCGGTGCCGCCACCGGGCTGACCTTCTATGCGCTTGGCCAGAAGGCGTCCTATTTCTACATGCCGGCCGACCTGACCACCGCCAGCGTTCAGCCTGGCCAGCGCATCAGGCTGGGCGGATTGGTCGAAAAAGGCACGATCCAGCGCGGGCAAGGCGCAACGGTCGGCTTTTCGGTCACCGACACGCACAAATCGGTCAAGGTTACCTATACGGGGATTCTGCCCGACCTTTTCCGCGAAGAGCAGGGCGTGATCACCGAGGGCACTTTCGGCCCGGACGGGATCTTCGTTGCCGACAGCGTGCTCGCCAAGCATGATGAGCGCTATATGCCCAAGGAAGTGGCCGACGGCCTGAAGGCCAAGGGCGTCTGGCAGGAGAGCAAGAGTGAGTAACTCTGGCGGAAGAGCAAGAGTGAACTACGAGCGCAACCATGGTTGAAACCGGTCATTTTGCCCTGGTTCTGGCGTTTGCGCTGTCGCTGGTACAGACGATCGTGCCGCTGTTTGGCGCACGCCTGAACAACCAGCGCCTGATGGCCGTCGGCGGACCGGTCGCCGTAACCGGATTTGCCCTGACGGCGCTGTCTTTCGCAGCACTTGCGAGCGCCTATGCCAGTTCCGATTTCTCGGTGGCGAGTGTCTGGGAAAACTCGCATTCCCTGCAGCCGCTGATCTACAAGATCACCGGAACCTGGGGCAATCACGAAGGCTCGATGCTGCTTTGGGTGCTGATCCTGACCTTCTTCGGTGCCCTCGTCGCCGCTTTCGGCTCCAACCTGCCGGCAAAGCTGCGCGCCAACGTGCTTGCCGTGCAGGGCGCCATCGGCGCCGCCTTCTTCCTGTTCATCCTGGCGACGTCCAATCCGTTCATCCGGCTCAATCCGGCGCCGATCGAAGGCCGCGATCTCAACCCGATCCTGCAGGACCTCGGCCTCGCCATTCATCCGCCCTTCCTCTATCTCGGCTATGTCGGCTTCTCGATCTGTTTTTCCTTCTCGGTCGCCGCCCTCATCGAGGGACGCATCGACGCGTCCTGGGCTCGCTGGGTGCGGCCGTGGACGCTGGTCGCCTGGATGTTCCTGACCGGCGGCATCGCCATGGGATCCTACTGGGCCTATTACGAACTCGGCTGGGGCGGGTTCTGGTTCTGGGATCCGGTCGAAAACGCCTCCTTCATGCCGTGGCTGGCAGGCACCGCACTACTCCATTCGGCCATCGTCATGGAAAAGCGCTCGGCGCTGAAAATCTGGACGCTACTGCTCGCCATCCTGACCTTTTCGCTGTCGCTGCTCGGCACCTTCCTGGTGCGCTCGGGCGTCTTGACCTCGGTGCATGCCTTCGCCACCGATCCGACGCGCGGCGTCTTCATCCTGTGCATCCTGACGCTGTTCATCGGTGGCTCGCTGGCGCTGTTTGCGCTGCGCGCCTCCCGGCTGACGGCCGGCGGCCTGTTCCATCCGATTTCGCGCGAAGGGGCGCTTGTCCTCAATAATTTGTTCCTGACCACGGCGACCGCGACCGTGCTCGTCGGCACGCTCTATCCGCTCGCGGTCGAGGCCTTTTCAGCGGACAAGATCTCGGTCGGCGCGCCGTTCTTCAATCTCACCTTCGGACCGTTGATGGTGCCGCTGTTGCTGGTGGTTCCGTTCGGGCCGCTGCTGGCCTGGAAGCGCGGCGATGTCTTCGCCGTCGCCCAGCGCCTGATGGTGGCGTTTGCCGCAGCCCTTCTGGCAACGCTGGTCACAGCTTTGTTCATCGACGGCGCCTCGGTGTTTGCAGCGCTGGGCGTCGGCCTTGCCGTCTGGCTGATCCTTGGCGCGCTCACCGACCTTGCCGTCAAATCCGGCTTTGGCAATGTTGCCGCGGGGATCATGGTCAGGCGCTTGCTCGGCTTGCCGCGCTCGGTCTTCGGCACCGCCTTCGCTCATCTTGGTCTTGGCCTGACCACGCTCGGCATCGTCGGCACGCTTTGCTTCGGCACCGAGAAGATCCTGTCGATGCATGCCGGCGAGACCGTCGAACTCTCCGGCCATGCGGTGCGTTTCGTCGGGCTTTATCCAGCCCAGGGGCCGAACTACAGCGAGGATCGCGGCCGCTTCGAACTGATCGGCGTCAGCGGCAGTCCTGTCGGCGAAATCAGCTCCGCCAAGCGGTTTTATCCCGTGCGGCAGATGACGACGACGGAATCCGGCATCAGGACGATCGGCCTCTCCCAGCTCTATATCTCGCTCGGCGACGAGGGCAATGACGGTTCCGTCGTGGTGCGTCTGTGGTGGAAGCCGCTGGTGACGTTGATCTGGGGCGGCGGCCTGGTGATGATGGCTGGCGCGGCCATGTCGCTGATGGACCGGCGCCTGCGCGTCGGCGCGCCGTCGCGCCGCCGCAAGCAGGCGAGCGCTGTGCCGTCCGCGGGCCTGCCATGAGCACACGGCTCTCGCTGACCTCCATTGTCCTGCTGTTGGCGCTGTTTTTTGCCGGCACGGCACTGGCGGTGAAGCCTGACGAGATGCTGCCCGATCCGGCGCTCGAGGCGCGGGCGCGGGCGCTGTCGGAAGGCTTGCGCTGCATGGTCTGCCAGAACCAGTCGATCGACGAATCCGATGCCGACCTTGCCCGCGACCTGCGCATCCTTGTGCGCCAGCGCCTCGTCGCCGGCGATACCGACCGGCAGGTGATGGATTACGTCGTCTCCCGCTATGGCGAGTTCGTGCTGCTGAAGCCGCGCTTCGACCTGCGCAATGCGTTGCTTTGGGGCACGCCTATCCTGCTGTTGCTGGTGGGAGGCGTCTTCATCGTGCTGACCGCGCGATCGCGCCGCACGCTGGCAACAAAATCCCTGTCCGCCGAGGAGCAGGCATCGCTGGACGCCATCTTACGCCGCGACTGACGACCGCCGTCTATCCCCAAACATTACCAAAGTTTCATGTGTCGGAAATGGCGCTGTAATGTGCGCCTCTCTAATTCTCTTGTCCCGAGGATGCCGATTACGCAGCGTCCATTTGAAAGAGGATACGAGAACCATGAATATTGCCCCCAATTCATATTCCGTCACCCGTAAGCGTCTGCTGGCTGCCGTCGCGTCTATCGCCGTGGCCGGTGCGATCGGCGTCGGCGCGCTGACCAGTGGAACCAGCCCTGTTCTGGCCGACGCCGTGCGCGTCGAGGCGCCGCAGGTGCCAGGCTTCGCCGATGTCGTCGAGCGCGTTTCTCCCGCCGTCGTCAGCGTCAAGGTCAAAGCAAAGATCAGCCCGGCGGCCGATGACGGCTCCGACCAGTCCGACGATCCGGATGGCATGAACAACATGCCCGACAACCCGCAGCTGCGCCGCTTCTTCAAGGAATTCCGCGGCTTTGGCGATCAGGATGGCCAAGGCGACAACAGGCGCTTCAGCCACCGTGATCACAACAATGACCAGCCGCGGCCGGTTGCGCAGGGGTCCGGCTTCTTCATCTCCGATGACGGCTATCTCGTCACCAACAACCACGTCGTTTCGGAAGGCTCAGCCTTCACCGTGGTGATGAATGACGGCAAAGAACTCGACGCCAAGCTGATCGGCACCGATCCGCGCACCGATCTCGCCGTGCTCAAGGTCGACGGTGTCGGCAAGTTCACCTATGTCGACTTCGCCGACGATTCCAAGGTTCGTGTCGGCGACTGGGTGGTGGCCGTCGGCAATCCGTTCGGCCTCGGCGGCACAGTCACCGCCGGCATCGTCTCGGCCCGCGGCCGCGACATCGGCGCCGGCCCCTATGACGACTTCATCCAGATCGACGCCTCGGTCAACCGCGGCAATTCGGGTGGCCCGACCTTCAACCTCAACGGCCAGGTCGTCGGCATCAACACCGCGATCTTCTCGCCGTCCGGCGGCAGCGTCGGCATCGCTTTCGACATTCCCGCCTCGACCGCCAAGCAGGTCGTTCAGGACCTTATGAAGAGTGGTTCGGTGCAGCGTGGCTGGCTCGGTGTCGAAATCCAGCCGGTTACGCCCGACATCGCTGAGTCGCTCGGCTTGAAGTCCAACAACGGCGCGCTTGTTTCCAGTGCCCAGGACAATGGCCCCGGCAAGAAGGCAGGCATCACGGCCGGTGACGTGATCACCCAGGTCGACGGCAAGGACGTTGCTTCGCCGAAGGAACTGGCACGCCTGATCGGCGCCTTTTCGCCCGGCAAATCTGTCGACGTCACGGTGTGGCGCGACGGCAAGAGCCAGGCGGTCAAGGTCGATCTCGGCACGCTGCCCACCAGCGACAAGCAGGCATCTGCCGAGCAGCCGCAGCCGCCTGCTCCGGCCAAGCCCGACACGCTGGCCGATCTCGGCCTGACCGTCACCAAGTCCGAAAACGGCAAGGGACTGGTGGTCACCGACGTCGATCCCGACAGCGATGCCGCAGATCGCGGCATCCAGCCGGGCGACGTCATCACATCAGTCAATTCGACCGAAGTGAACGGCACCGACGACGTCACCAAGGCGATGACCGACGCGGTCAAATCCGGCCGCAAGGCGGTGCTGATGCAGATTACCCGCGACGACACCAATCGTTTCGTCGCGCTGCCCGTCGCCAAGGGCTGAAGCTGCTCAACTTTTCCAGTGCGGCCGTTTCAAACACCCCCGAGCCGCCGCACGGGAAAGCATGGAGGAGTGTGCGTTAGTCAGTCATCGTGCTCTCCCCCGGCGGCAGCGGGCCTCCCATCGCCCGCTGCCGCACTATCCCTGGATTTCGTCAGAAAGGTCCGGCATTTCGTCAGAAAGCCTGGGGTGTCGTCTGAAAGCTTTCAGCGGTCTTCGCGCAACGACATCGGAGACAAGGACTTTATCGCGCACGGCTTCGGATCATCTTGATCGCGATGCGCTTTGGCAAAGGCCACAATGCAGATGTCTGCCACTCAAAGTTCCAGCGAAATCGCGTATAACAGTCCTATGAAGATTCTCGTCGTAGAAGACGATCGCGAGGCCGCGGATTACTTGCAGAAAGCCTTTACCGAGGCCGGTCACACCGCGCATGTCGCCGGTGATGGCGAAACCGGCTTTGCGCTCGCCGACGCCGGCGACTACGACGTGATGGTCATCGACAGGATGATGCCGCGCCGCGACGGCCTGTCGGTCATTGCCGGTCTGAGATCCAGGGGCAACACCACCCCGGTGCTGATCCTCTCGGCACTGGGCGAGGTTGATGACCGGGTCACCGGCCTGCGCGCCGGCGGCGACGATTACCTGACCAAGCCCTATGCCTTTTCCGAGCTTCTGGCCCGCGTCGAGGTGCTGAACCGCCGCGCCAGCGCCAAGGAAGCCGAAACCGTCTACCGCGTCGGCGATCTCGAACTCGACAGGCTGTCGCATTCGGTCCGCCGCGCGGCGCGCGAGATCACGCTGCAGCCACGTGAATTCCGCCTGCTCGAATATCTGATGCGGCATGCCGGGCAGGTGGTGACGCGCACCATGCTGCTCGAAAATGTCTGGGACTACCATTTCGATCCGCAGACCAATGTCATCGACGTCCATGTCTCGCGGCTGCGCGGCAAGATCGAGAAGGGCTTCGACAAGCCCATCCTGCATACGGTTCGCGGCGCCGGCTACATGCTGAAGAGCAGCTAGCGGCAGCATGGCTCTTTCCGTGCCAGCCATCATGAAGACGACGGCAGCGCGGCTTTCGGCGCTCTACCTCCTGCTCTTCGCGCTCTGCGCGGTGGCGCTCGTCTTCTACATGACCTCCCTTTCGGCGCGCATGCTGACGGCGCAGACCCAGGACACCATCAATGACGAGGTGCTCGGTCTGGCTCGCGCCTATCAACGTGGCGGCCTGCCGGTGTTGGTCCGTGTGGTCGAGGCGCGCTCGCGCCAGCCCGGCGCAAACCTCTATCTGATCGCCGACGCCAACGGCCAGATTCTGACCGGCAATGTGCAGAGCCTTGAACCGGGCGTTCTCGAAACCGAAGGTTGGACCAGCAGCCCGTTCTCCTACCAGCGCTTTGGCGAAGGAGAGCTCGAGCGTCTGCGCAATCTGCCCGCCGAGCAGGGTACCAACCAAACCGAGCAGAACGACCCGCAGGCCCAGGGCGAAACGGGCCACAATGCCATTGCGCTGGTGCTGCGGCTGCCAAACCAGATGATCATGCTGGTTGGCCGTGACCTGGGTGAGCCGGAGCGGTTTCGCGCCGTCATCCGTCGCGCCCTGATGCTGGCACTCGGCATGATGGGGCTTGGCGGGTTGCTGATCTGGTTCTTCGTCGGCCGCGCGGCGCTGAAGCGCATCGACAGTGTGTCGGAGGCCAGCCGCCGCATCATGGGTGGCGACCTGTCCGGCCGGCTGCCGGTGACCGGGACCGGCGACGAGTTCGATCGGCTTTCCGAAAACCTCAATGTGATGCTGGCCAGGATTGCCACGCTCAACGAAGGCTTGAAGCAGGTTTCCGACAACATCGCGCATGATCTGAAGACGCCGCTGACGCGGCTGCGCAACCGGGCAGAAGCGGCGCTTTCGGGCAAGCACAAGACTGCCGACTACCGCCAGGCGCTGGAAGGCACCATTGCCGAATCCGACCAGCTGATAAAAACCTTCAATGCCATCCTGATGATCTCTAGGCTGGAGGCAGGCTACTCCTCGGAAAACACCAACCGAGTCGATCTGGCGGAAGCCGTGCGCGATGTCGTCGAACTCTATGAGCCGGTGGCGGACGAGGCAGGCGTGTCGCTGGAGGCCGACGTGCGGGAGGCGACCTTCGTCAACGGCAACCGCGAACTGATCGGCCAGGCGTTGTCGAACATCGTCGACAACGCCATCAAATATTCGACCGACGCCGCTGCTCAGCCGTCCGTGCGCGTAGCCCTTGAGCGAACCGGCACGGATGTTCGGCTGTCGGTCGTCGACAATGGCCACGGCATCCCCGACGATAGCGACCGCGCCCGCGCGACGGAACGTTTCGTGCGGCTGGAAAAGAGCCGTTCGCAGCCGGGTTCCGGCCTTGGCCTCAGTCTCGCCAAGGCCGTCATGACATTCCACAATGGCCGGCTTGATCTCTTGCCTGGCAATCCCGGACTATCCGTGGTCATGAGTTTCCCGGCACGGGAGGATCACTGATGAGCACGGCTGCGAGGGCGGCGGATTGGCTGCTGAAGCCGGCGACCAGCCTGGCTCCGCTGGACGAGGACCGTTCGCGGCGGGAACTGGCCGAGATCGCTTCCGCTGCACGCGAAGACGGGCTGACGCGGCTGGCCAAGTTCCTGGCCGGCAAAGGGGAGGGCCAGGATTTCCTCGCAGCTGTCTTCGATCTGTCGCCCTTCCTGCGCGACACGGCGCGTCGCCGGCCGCAGATCCTCGACGGGCTGTTCGAGCAGGCGGTCGAGGATCGGCTGAAGGCGATCGGTGCTGCCATCGACCAGGCGCATTTGGCCGAGGCGGTCTCGGAATCCGGCCTGATGATGGAATTGCGTCAATGGAAGGCCGAGGCGCATTTCCTGATCGCGCTGGCCGATCTTGCCGGTGAAGCCGAAACGGCGCTGACGGTGCGGCGGCTGAGCGACCTTGCCGATGCTTGCACCTGTGCGGCCGTCGACTTCCTGCTGCGCGACGCGCATGGCCAGGGCAAGCTCAAGCTGCCGGATCTGAACAACCCGTCAAAGCAATCGGGCTGGATTCTGCTCGGCATGGGCAAGCTCGGTGCACACGAGCTGAATTTCTCGTCCGACATCGATCTCGTGGTTTTCTTCGATCCGGAAGCACCCGCCGTCGTCGATCCGCTCGACGCCACCGAACTGTTTTCGCGACTGACGCGCCGCCTGGTGCGTATCCTGCAGGATCGCACCGAGCACGGTTATGTCTTCCGCACGGATCTGAGGCTTCGTCCCGATCCCGGTTCGACACCGCTGGCGATCCCGGTCGAAGCGGCACTCCGCTACTACGAGGCGCGTGGCCAGAACTGGGAGCGCGCCGCCATGATAAAGGCGCGTCCGGTGGCCGGCGACCTGGCCGCCGGTGCGGCCTTCCTCAAGGAGCTGCAGCCCTATATCTGGCGCAAATACATGGACTATGCGGCGATCGCCGACGTCCATTCGATCAAGCGCCAGATTCACGCCCACAAGGGCCATGGCGAGATCGCGGTGAAGGGCCACAACGTCAAGCTCGGGCGCGGCGGCATCCGCGAGATCGAGTTCTTCGTTCAGACCCAGCAGCTCATCGCTGGCGGGCGCTTCCCGGAATTGCGTGGCCGCGAGACCGTGCCGATGCTCGGCCAGCTTGCAGCGCGCGGCTGGATCACCGCCGATGCGCGCGAGGCGCTGGCTCTTCAATACTGGTTCCTGCGCCGCGTCGAACATGCCGTGCAGATGGTTGCCGACGAGCAGACCCACACGCTGCCGGAAGACGATGAGGGGCTGGAGCGCATCGCCCGTATGCTCGGCTTTGCCGATGCTTCTGCCTTCTCCCTGGCATTCCGCTCCTCGCTGCAGCAGGTCGAACGCCACTACGCAGCACTTTTCGAAACCGCGCCGGAGCTTTCGACCGGCATCGGCAATCTGGTCTTCACCGGCGATGTCGACGATCCCGATACGCTACAGACCTTGCATGGCCTCGGCTTTCACAGGCCGAGCGATATCTGCCGCGTCATTCGCGGCTGGCATTTCGGCCGCTATCGCGTCACCCAGTCGGCGGAGGCCCGCGAGCGGCTGACGGAACTGACGCCGGCGCTGCTGCGCTCCTTCGGCCAGACGCGCCGGGCGGACGAAGCCCTGATGCGCTTCGACGAGTTTCTCGCCGGCCTGCCGGCCGGCATCCAGCTGTTTTCCTTGCTCCAGTCCAATCCGGCCCTGCTGAAGCTTCTGGCGACGATCATGGGTGCCGCGCCCCGGCTGGCGGCGATCATCACGCGCCGGCCGCATGTTTTCGATGGCCTGCTCGACCCGGCCTTGCTGACCGAATTGCCGGACCGCGCCTATCTGTCGGCGCGGCTTTCCGCCTTTGTCGAGGGCGACCGGCTGTATGAGGACGTGCTCGACCGGCTGCGTATCTTTGCCTCCGAGCAGAAATTCCTGATCGGCGTCCGGCTGCTGGCCGGCTCGATCGATCCGGCCCGGGCCGGCCGCGCCTTTTCCGATCTGGCGGATCTCACCATCGAGGCGGCGTTGCAGGCGGTGACGGCCGAATTCGCCGCCCGTCACGGTACGATTGCCGGCGGCGTGGTTTCGCTGCTCGGCATGGGCAAGCTCGGCAGCCGCGAGCTGACCGCCGGATCGGATGTCGACCTGATCCTGCTCTATGATCACGATCCGGATGCGGAAGAGTCCGATGGCGACAAGCCGCTGGCGCCTTCGCATTACTATACTCGCATGACGCAGCGGCTGATCGCGGCCGTGTCCGCGCCGACGGCGGAGGGGGTGCTCTACGAACTCGACCTGCGCTTGCGGCCATCCGGCAACAAGGGTCCGGTGGCCACCCATATCGATGCCTTCAAGAAATACCAGCGCCAGGAAGCCTGGACGTGGGAGCACATGGCGCTGTCGCGGGCGCGTGCCATAGCCGGTGACGCCAACCTGTGCAGCGAGGTTGAAGCGGAAGTGGCGGCGGTGCTCGGCCAACCGCGCGATGCGGCAAAGGTGATGGCCGAGGCCTCGGACATGCGCGCCATGATCGAAAAGGAAAAGCCATCGCGCGATCTCTGGGACATCAAGCTGATTCCCGGTGGCCTGATCGATCTCGAATTCATCGCTCAGGTGGCTGTCATCACCGGTCAGGTCGAGGCCGGGCCACGTGCCCCGGCCGTGTCAATTGCACGTGCCCCGGCCGCGCCAATTGCATGTGCCCCGGCCGTGCCAATTGCACGTGCCACCGGTACGGCCGAGATCCTGTCGCGCCTGGCGCCGGGCTTTGCCGATGCAGGGACAAGGCAGGAGCTTGGCGATGCTTATGCGCTTTATCTGGCACTGACCCAGATGACGCGGCTGTGCCTCACAGGAGCCTTTGAGCGCGACGATGTTCCGCCGGGGCTTTCGGATCTGCTTCTGGCGGTGACCGACCTGCCGGATTTCGGTGTGCTGGAAGCGCACCTCAAAGAGACGTCGCAAAAGGTCAGGAAAGACTTCGACCTTCTGCTTCGTACGGGATGACCGCGACGAGCGGCTATCCCGGCTAGAGCATCGGACCCAAAAGTGGAAACCGGTTTTGGGAAAATCCGATGCTCAAACAAAGAGACAGAGCGGCAACAGGATCGAAGATCCGCCGCTCTGGCATCGGGGGTGACGATGCAACAGGAGAAGACCATGAGAAAGTCAACCAAACTTGCCCTTGCCTTCGTAGCCTTGGCCGGCGCCGTCGGCACCACGGCCTATGCCGAAAACAATGCCAGCGCAAAAATACGTGAGGGCACGATGGTGCGCCTCAACAAGGCGATGAAGGATTCGAACGGCACCATCACCTTCGACCAGTTCTCCGACGCCATGAACGCACGGCTGAAGAAGCTCGTCGCCGACAATGGCGGCAAGCTGACTGTCGCCCAGCTTGCCGACGCGCTGGAGAAGGCGCGCTTCGAGCAGATGGCCAGACGCATTATCGCCCGCTACGACACCAAGGGCGACGGCACGCTGACGTCAGACGACATCACCAGTCGAGAGAAGAAAGTCTTTGCCATGCTCGACAGGAACAATGACGGCAAGGTCGAGAAGAGCGAACTGCCCAAAGGCGGCCACTTTGGTCGCCACCGTCAATGGGACAATGACGGCAACGACATGCAGTGAGAGTGTCCGAAGCAGGCTCCGGCGACGTCAGCCGGAGCCTGTTCGCTAGGCCGCGACCTTGATGGCCAGCGCGGCCTTCTTCACCGGAATGCGCACCGATACGATCGTGCCGACACCTTCGGTCGAACGGATTTTCAGCGCGCCACCCTGGAGCTCGGCCAGCGAGCGCGAGATGGCGAGGCCCAGGCCAGATCCGGCATGGCTCTTGGAGAACTGGTTCTGCACCTGTTCGAAAGGCCGGCCGAGCTTTCCGAGCGCCTCCTTGGGGATGCCGCAGCCATTGTCCTCGATCGTCAGCACCAGCGCGGCGGATGTGTTGCGGGCTCTGACCGATATGCGGCCACCCTGGCCGGTGAATTTCACCGCATTGGACAAAAGGTTGATGACGATCTGCTTGATCGCACGGCGGTCGGCGACCAGCGTCAACGCGTCGGCGATTCGTGTTTCCACGGTGATCGCCTTTTGCGCCGCCTGCAGAGAGACCACGCGAACCGTCTCGCTGATCAGCGGGCCGAGGTCGATCTCTTCCCGGTCCAGCGAGAACTGGCCGGCCTCGATCTTCGACATGTCGAGAATGTCGTTGATGACCCCCAGCAGATATTTGCCGCTGCTGTTGATGTCGGTGGCGTACTCCTCGTAGCGCTCCGACCCAAGCGGGCCGAACAGCCCCTGTTCCATCAGTTCGGAGAAGCCGATGATGGCGTTCAGCGGCGTGCGCAACTCATGCGACATGTTGGCCAGAAATTCGGATTTGGCCCGGTTCGCCGCTTCGGCGCGCTCGGTTTCCTTCATGTATTTGCGGTTGAGGTCGACCAGTTCGCGCGAGCGCTCCTCTTCGGCCCGGCGGGCAAGACTGAGATCATGGATCGTCGCCATCAGCCGGCGTTCGCTGTCGACCAGCTTCTCCTGGTGCAGCTTGATCTGGGTAATGTCGGATCCAACCGAAACGATGCCGCCGTCCCGGGTCGTCAGTTCGTTGACCTGCAGCCATCGGCCATCGGCCAGCTGTCGCTCGAAGGTGGCGCCGCCCTGCAGTCCGCTGGTGTTGGCAAGCCGCCGCTCGGAAGCAAAGGCCTGCATGCGTTCTTCCAATGCCGCACGCGAGGTGCCCGGCATCACGTCGCGGTCCGAAAGCCCATTGTCCTGCTGGTACTTGGAATTGCACATGATCAGGCGCTGCGCCGCGTCCCACAGCACGAAGGATTCGTTGATGTTCTCGATCGCGGTCCTGAGGCGAAGGTCGGCCGCCTCGGAACGCAGCGCCAGATGACGCTGTTCGGTGACGTCGACGGCGATGCCGATCAGCTGGATCTCCGGCGCTTCCGGATCGATGACCTGCGCCCGTGCGCGCATCCAGACCCATTGGCCGTCGGCATGCCGCATCCGGAACACCTGATCGATGTGGTCGATCTCGCGTGCGACGATTCTGTTAGCAAGCTCGAACAGGTCGCCGTCCTCGGGATGGATGATCTGATCGACCTCGCCGAAGGACAGCATCGTGTCGCAGGGCTTGTAGCCGAGCATATCGTACATCGAGCGCGACCAGTACATCTTGCCGCGCACCATGTCCCAGTCCCACAGGCCGCAGCGGCCGCGAACCAGTGCCATGTCGATGCGCTGATGCGCTTCGAGGTAGATGCGGTCAGCCGCCTGTGCGCGCGCTGCCTGGCCGAAATAGGCGTAGAGGATGATAATCAGCACGCCGGCCGTCAGCACGAACAGGGTGACGTTCAGCGAAACAGTCTTGCGCCAGGCATCGAAAACCGCGTCCTGCGGCACCAGCGCCGCCGATGCGCCCTTTCCACCATTCGCCAGGCTGACCGCCGCATACCAGTCCCGTCCGTCGATGTTGACTTCCATGACGCCGGCGCGATCGCCGAACATGAACAAGGGCTGGCCACCCTCGACGAGGCCGTCGAGCGAATGGCCCTGCCATGGCATCGAGCGCGGTGTTACCGCGACTATTCTGAAAGCACTGTCGGTGATGACGAGCACATGGCTGCGGCCCATCGCGCCCTGACGGCTGGTGGTCTCCAGCAGATCCTGGATGGCGCCGGGCACCGTGTCCGAGGTGGTGGCGAGCGAACTGGCCAGCTGGCCCGCCGCCAGCGTCAGGATGGCCTTGGCATTGCGCTCGACATCGTCGCGCTCGTTCATCAGCGACAGCACGCGCAGCGCCGCGATGACGATCAGGAAGGTGATGATGAGGACGGGTATCGATCGGCGCAGCAGCGGCTCGGCGGCCAGAAGCCGTCGGTAGGCCGGTTCGGCGATGAGCCGCGTATTCCCGGCAAGGCCGTCGCCGCGCGTCTCGCGATGCGCAAAAGCCGTCCCTTCGGGCGCGCCCCACGCGTCCGCCTTCGCCATAAATGGCACTCCCCGAATTTGCCTATGCTGCTTGGTGATCCGGCAAACGCCGCACATCCGAATCGTCAGTAAAGAATCAAAGGTGATTCGCCTTGTCCAGTGGTCCGGCGAAAAAAGATTAAAAATCGACTAAAATAATGCCGAAACGGCCGAATGCCCTTCTGGTGCGCAACCGTCTATCTGGGGTGCTTGACAAGTTGTAGTTTATAAACTACATTTCCCTATGATCGATCTGAAGCAGACCGAAACGTTCCGAAAGTGGTGGACGCGACTGAGGGATGAGCGGGCCCGAGGTGCGATCTTTGCTCGGCTTGACCGTCTTGCCTATGGGCACCCGGGAGATGTCGAGCCGGTGGGGGAGGGGATAAGCGAGTTGCGTATCCACTACGGCCCCGGCTACCGCGTCTATTTTCAGAAGCGGGGGAGCACGATCATCGTCCTCCTGTGCGGCGGCGACAAAGGCACCCAGAAGAAGGACATCACGACGGCGAAACGTCTGGCAAAAGAATGGAGTGAATGACATGGCTGAAAAACTGACAACCTTTGATCCGGCTGAAGGCCTGACCTCTGATGAGGCAATTGCGGCATTCATGGCGGAAGCATTTGCTTCCGAAGATGCGGGCTATATCGCGCATGCGCTGGGGGTCGTAGCCCGCGCCAAAGGCATGGCCCAGATAGCGAGCCAGACGGGACTTTCGCGTGAACAGCTTTATCGCTCGTTCAGTGAGAACGGCAATCCGACCCTGAAAACGACGATTGCAGTGATGAAGGCGCTTGGGATCGAGTTAACTGCAAAGCCCCAGTCCCAACAGCCGGGACTGGTTTAACGGGCGCTTGAAGATCGCTCTCCCTACGCCAGCGTGCGCTCGACGATATCCCTCAAATCCGCCGACAGGTTCTTTCCATTGGCGATCGAAAGCAGCGCCTCCCGGGCTTTGGCCTGCCGCAGAGGTTCGAGCGAACGCCACGATCTGAGCGCCGTCGCCAGCCTTGCCGCCACCTGCGGGTTGCGCTTTTCGACCTCGAGCACCGTTCGCGAAAAGAACCGGTAGCCTTCGCCGTCGGCCCGGTGGAAGCCGGTCTGGTTGGCGCTGGAGAAGGTGCCGATCAGCGAGCGTACGCGGTTCGGGTTGCCCATCGAGAAGGCAGGGTGGTTGGTCAGGGCCATCACTGTGTCGACGGTTTGCGGCCCCGGAACGCTGGCCTGGATCTGGAACCATTTGTCCATGACCAGCGGGTCGGAGCCATAGGTCTTCTCGAAAGCCGCCAGCGCCTCGGTCGCCTCGGGCGAACCGTGGTGACGATGCGCGAGCACGGCAAGCGCTGCCGCACGGTCGGTCATGTTGGTCGCGGACTGGAAATGCCCGGCGGCGAGTGCTGCTCCGCCCGGCTGCAGCGACAGATAATCCAGCAGGGTGTTGCGCAAGGCGCGTCGTCCGGCGCTCGCCGCGTCAGGGCTGAACGCTGCCTTGTCGGCAAGGCTAAGGTAGAGGCTCGAAAAAGCGCCGCGGTTTGCGGTGCCGATCGCCAACGCCAGCGCCTCGCGGGCCGCATAGATGGCGTCGGGGTCGATATTCCTGCCGATGTCGCGGGCGATGTCGGCTTCGCCCGGCAATGCCAGCGCCAATGCACGATAGGCAGGCTCCAGCGTCTCGTCGCCGGCGATGCTGCCGGCGAGTTCGGTCAGCCGCGCCGCGAAGTCAGGCTGCTTGCCGCCGAGGATCTCGCGGAAGGCTGATATCAGCGCATCGGTCAGCAATGTGTTGAACGCCTGCCAGCGCGAGAAGGCGTCGCTGTCATGACGGGCGAGGAAGAACTGGTCATCGGCCTTCTGCTCGACCGACAGCGTCACCGGCGCCGAAAAGCCTCGGTTGAGCGACACGGCCGGGCGTTCGGCGACGCCTGAAAATCGCACCATGTGGCGGCGCTTTCGGACATGGATGACGCCGTCCTCGACGCTGGCGCCCTCGACGCCGCTATATTCCACGGCCTTGCCGCCGGCGCCGATCAGGCCGAAGGCGAGCGGGATGTGCATCAGCCGCTTGCGGCTTTCGGAGGGTGTCGGCGGCACCGACTGCTCGATTTCGAGCGTGAATTCTTGCGCGGCCGGATTGTGCGTCGAACTGATCGTCAAATTGGGCGTTCCTGCCTGATGATACCAGAGCGCGAACTGCGACAGGTCGCGGCCGGACGCATCCTCGAACACCTTGATGAAATCCTCGATCGTCGCCGCGTCACCGTCGTGCCGCTCGAAATAGAGGTCCATGCCGGCGCGAAAGACGTCGTGCCCGAGAATCGTGCGGATCATGCGCACCACCTCGGAGCCTTTCTCGTAGACCGTCGCCGTGTAGAAATTGTTGATCTCGCGGTAGCGGCGCGGCCGTACCGGATGCGCCAGCGGACCCTGGTCCTCGGGAAACTGGTGGGCGCGCAAGGTGCGCACTTCGGCGATGCGCTTGACCGCCCGCGAGCGCTGGTCGGCGGAGAATTCGTGGTCGCGGAAGACCGTCAGGCCTTCCTTCAGGCAAAGCTGGAACCAGTCGCGGCAAGTGATTCTGTTGCCTGTCCAATTGTGGAAATACTCATGCGCGATGATCGCCTCGATATTGGCGAAATCAGCGTCCGTCGCGGTCTCGTGATCGGCCAGCACATATTTGTCGTTGAAGATGTTGAGGCCCTTGTTCTCCATCGCGCCCATGTTGAAGTCGGACACGGCGACGATGTTGAAGACGTCGAGATCGTATTCCCGGCCGAACGCCTCCTCGTCCCATTTCATCGACCGCTTCAGGGCGTTCATCGCGTAGCCGGCCAGCTTCTCCTTGCCGGGTTCGACATAGATACCAAGCTCGACCGTGCGGCCGGACAGGGTAACGAAACTGTCGGCGAGCTGGCCGAGATCGCCGGCCACCAGCGCGAACAGGTAGGACGGCTTGGGGAAGGGGTCGTGCCATCTGGCATAGTGCCAGCCGTCGCCCAGATCGCCTCTGTCGAGCGGGTTGCCGTTGGACAGAAGCAGCGGCGCCTCGTCACGCAGCGCTTCGATCCGCACCGTGTAGACGGACAGGATGTCGGGCCGATCGAGGAAATAGGTGATGCGGCGAAAGCCTTCGGCCTCGCACTGCGTGCAGTAGACATTGCTCGAGCGGTAGAGGCCCATCAGGGCTTCGTTGCCGGCCGGCGCCAGCTCGGTCTCAATCAGCAACTGGAAGCGATGCGCGGCCGGCGGCTTGAGGATGGTCAGCTGGTCTGGACTCGCCAGCAGATCCGCCGGTTTCACCTTCTTGCCGTCGATCTCGATGCGCTTGAGCGCCAGGCCGTCACCGTCGAGCACCAACGGAGCCGACGCGGAGACGCCGTCACGTCGCTCGACGGTAAGCAAGGCGGTGACGCGCGTTGCGTCTGGCGAAAGGCGGAAGGTGAGGTTGGTTTGCGGAATGAGGTAGTCGTTGGGGCGATAGTCTTCGAGCTTGAAGACCTGGCCGGTGTCCGTGCGCATTCCGAGGGTTTTCCTGTCGATTGCGTTGGTGGCGGATTGTGTCCGCTGGTCCAAGAAATTTGAAGTCCGCGCTCTTTACACGAAACGGCCCCTCGACAAAACTGAGGCAATGCCTATTTCAGGCGCTCCTTCTCCCGGCATCATCACGAGGCATCCATGACCGTCGTCACACCGAAATTCGGCATGGGCGCATCCGTGTTGCGGCGCGAGGATGCTGCGTTCATCCAGGGGCAGGGCCGCTATACCGACGACATCCAGCCGGCTGGCGTGCTGCACGGCTATGTCCTGCGCTCGCCGGTCGCCAAGGCCAGCTTCACCATCGGTTCGACCGAGGCGGCGAAGGCGGTACCAGGCGTCCACCTAGTGCTGACTGGTAAGGACCTTGCCCATCTCGGCGATCTCAAATCCGGCGTCATGCAGGAACAGCCGGACGGCACCAAGGCGCCGACACGCGACATCCCGATCCTGTGCCGCGACCGGGTCCACTATGTCGGCGATGCCGTTGCCTTCGTCGTCGCCGACAGCCGTGCCTTGGCGCAGGATGCCGCTGAACTGATCGACGTCGACTATGACAGCGAAGATGCGGCCTCCGGGACGGCAATGGCACTTGCAGAAAGCACGCCGCTGGTCTGGCCGGAGCTTGGTTCCAACCGGGCCTTCAGCTACCACATGGGCGACAAGAAAAAGACTGAAGCTGCTTTTGCCAAGGCCGCCCATGTCACCCGCATCGAATTCGTCAACAACCGGCTGGTCTGCAACTACATGGAGCCGCGCTCCGCGATCGGCGAATGGAACGTCGAGGAGAAGCGCTTCGTGCTGACCACCGGGTCGCAAGGCGTGCACTCCATGCAGTACATCCTGGCCGGCCTGTTCAAGATCAAGAAGAATCAGCTGCGCGTCATCACGCCGGATGTCGGCGGCGGTTTCGGGCCGAAGACCTTCGTCTACCGCGAATATCCGCTGGTGCTGGAGGCGGCAAAGCGGCTTGGCCGCCCGGTCAAATGGGCCGGCGACCGCACCGAACACTTCCTGACCGATGCGCAAGGGCGCGACAATGTCGTGACGGCCGAGATGGCGCTGGACAAGGACGGCCGCTTCCTTGGCATGAAGGTGGACCTGCTCGCCAACATCGGCGCCTATATCTCGCAATACGGCCCGTTCATTCCCTATATCGGCGTCACCATGTCGACCGGCGTCTATGATATCCAGGCGCTCGACGTCTCGGTCACCGGCCTCTACACCAACACCTGCCCGGTCGATGCCTATCGCGGTGCGGGCCGACCGGAAGCAGCGTTCCTGCTGGAAAAGCTGGTCGATGCCTGCGCCCACGACCTCGGCCTGCCCGTCGAAGAGATCCGCCGCCGCAATTTCATTCGGCCGGAACAGTTTCCCTACCGCACCCAAACCGGTCGCCTCTACGACACCGGTGAATTCGAAGGCCATATGGAGCGTGCCATCGAACGGTCTGAATGGAAAACGTTCCCGGCGCGGCTGGCGCAGTCGAAAGCCGGCGGCAAGATCCGCGGCCTCGGCATGGCGACCTATATCGAGGCTTGCGCTTTTCCCGGGTCGGAACCGGCCTTTGTCGAGCTTAACGGCGACGGCACGGTGACGCTGAAAATCGGCACGCAGACCAACGGGCAGGGGCACGCCACCGCCTATGCGCAGTTCCTGTCGGAAAAGCTCAAACTCGACATCGACAAGATCCATGTCCGCCAGGGTGACACCGACGAGCTGAAGGCTGGCGGCGGCACCGGCGGCTCGCGCTCCGTTCCGCTCGGCGGCGTGTCGGCATCGCGGGCCGGCGAAGACCTGGCCAACAAGATCAAGCGCATCGCCGCCGATGAGCTGGAGGCCTCGGCCGGCGACATCGAGCTGTCCGATGGTGTTGCCCGCATCGTAGGCACCGATCGCTCGATCGATTTTTCCACCATCGCCAAGGCCGCCAAGACGCCGGATGATCTCAAAGGCTTCGGCGAGTTCGTGCAGGACGAATGCACTTATCCGAACGGCACCCATATCTGCGAGGTCGAAATTGACCCCGACACCGGCGCGACCGAGATCGTCCGCTACACCATCGTCGACGATTTCGGCGTTACCGTGAATCCGATCCTGCTTGCCGGCCAGGTACATGGCGGTGTCGTGCAAGGCATCGGCCAGGCACTGATCGAAGACACCATCTACAGCGAGGACGGACAGCTTTTGACGGCGAGCTTCATGGACTACGCCATGCCGCGCGCCGACAATTTCCCGTTCTTCCATTTCGAGACCCGCAACGTGCCGTCGACCACCAATGCGCTCGGCATCAAGGGGGCAGGCGAGGCCGGCACCATCGGCTCGACCCCGGCCGCGCTCAATGCGGTGACCGACGCACTCTGGCGTGCCTATGGCGTCAGGCACATCGACATGCCGGCGACGCCTGCGCGCATCTGGGCAACGATCCGGGAAGCTATGGGAGCGTGACTGCCAGCCCCGGCAACCCACCATCCACAGCCAGCGATCATGCTGGCGGGCACAATACGCTCACCGGCATCATGCTCAAGATCGTGTCAGTGGCGGTCTTCGTCGGCATGCAGACCTGCATCAAAGCCGCGGGCACCGTGCCGGCGGGTCAAATCGTCTTCTTCCGTTCGTTCTTCGCCATCTTCCCGATCATCGCCTTTCTGGCTTTCAGGCGAGAACTTGGCACTGCGTTCACCACCAAGCGTCCGCTCAATCACATCGCCCGCGGCCTTGTCGGTGTCTGCGCCATGGGGCTTGGCTTTTTCGCGTTGACCCGGCTGCCGCTGCCGGAAGCGATCACGCTAAACTATGCGCAGCCGCTGCTGGTGGTGGTGTTCAGCTCGATCTTTCTCGGCGAGGCCATCCGTGTCTATCGCTGGAGCGCGGTCGCGGTCGGTCTGATCGGCGTGCTGATCATCTCCTGGCCGGAACTGACGCTGCTGAGTTCCGACGAGGCGCTCGACGACCAGGAGGTGCTTGGCGTCATTGCCGCCCTTGTCGCCGCGGCGATCTCGGCCGTCGCCATGCTTTTGGTGCGCAATCTCGTGCAAAGCGAACGCACCGCCACCATCGTGCTGTGGTTTTCGGGAACGGCAAGCGTCATGTCGCTATTGTCGCTGCCGTTCGGCTGGCTGGCGCTGACGCCGCTCCAGGCGGCCCTTCTGGTTGCCGCCGGCTTCTGCGGTGGCCTCGGCCAGATCCTGATGACGGCGGCCTATCGCCATGCCGAGGCCTCGGTGGTGGCGCCGTTCGAATACACCTCGATGATCCTCGGCCTTGTCGTCGGTTATCTCGTCTTCGGCGACGTCGCCACGCTGAACATGCTCGTCGGCGGCCTGATCGTCGTTGCGGCCGGGATCTTCATCATCTGGCGCGAGCGCCAGCTTGGCCTGGAGCGCACCCGCACCCGCAAGGCATCATTGCCTGAAGGGTGATTACGACAGCTCGGCCCGCTCTTTCGCCAATAGCACCAGCACCGTCCTCGTCTGCTCGTCGGCCGGGAAAAACGATTCGATCGCCAGTTCCGACAGCGTCACATCGAGCGGCGTGCCGAACACGGTGATGGTGCTGATGAACGACAGCACTTGATCGCCATGCGCCAGCCTGAGCGGGTGCACGATGGCATTCGGGTCGACCGGCGCTGGCCGGCTGCCTTTCAAGCCGGACGGATAAGTCCTCAACTCACGCTCCAGTTCGATCAGCACCGGGTCACCGCTCGCGTCGTTCTGGTGTTTCAGACGCTCAAGCAGATGCGTGCGCCATTCCTGGAGATTGACGATGCGTGGTGCGATGCCGCCGGGATGCAGGCTGAGGCGAAGCACGTTGACCGGCTGCTTGAGTAGCGACTCCTCGCCGACATCGGCAAGGAAGGGAGCGATGGCGGCGTTGGCCGAAACCAGGTTCCAGTGGCGGTCGACAGCCAGTGCCGGGAACGGTTCATGCCCCTTGAGCACGATATCGACCGCCGCCATCGCCGGCGCCAGTGTCGCGTCGCCAAGCGAGCGCTCGCCGAAGCTGGGGGCAAAGCCGGCGGCGAGCAGCAACTGATTGCGCTGCCTGAGCGGGATCGACAGCTGCTCAGCCAGATGCAGCACCATGTCACGCGAAGGCGCGGCGCGGCCGCTCTCGACGAAGCTTAGATGTCGCTGCGATATCTCGGCCTCCATGGCGAGATCGAGTTGTGACATGCGGCGGCGCGTGCGCCATTCGCGAATGAGGCTGCCGGCGGAGGTTTGGGATGTGGTCATGGGGAATGACTAGGCCGACGCTGGGCGTATTTCAATTACCTCTGAGGTTATAGTTTCTTGCCTGGGCTCGCCTATCAACATTGGCGAAAGCCAAGGTGACGTCCGATCTCCCCCTCGAGGGGGGAGATTGGCCAATCACCCAAGCGCCTTCAATTTCGCCTTCACCTCAAGAAAATCCCGCCATGCCAGCTTCTTGTGCGACGGGGTTCGCAGGAGATACGCGGGATGCAGCGTCGGCATGGCGGGAATGGAGATGCCGGATGCCGTCGTGTGGACGCGCCAGTTGCCGCGCAGCCGCAAGATGCCTTCCGAGGTGTTGAGCAAGGTCTTTGCCGACGGGCCGCCAAGGTTGATCAGTACCCTCGGATTGACCAGTTCGATTTGCCGCTCGATGAATGGCCGGCAGATCTCGGTTTCGTGCGGCGTCGGCGTGCGATTGCCCGGCGGCCGCCAGGGAATAACATTGGCGATGTAGACCGATGTCCGGTCGAGCCCGATCGCCGCCAGCATGCGGTCGAGCAGCCGGCCCGAGCGGCCGACGAAGGGCAGGCCCTCGATATCCTCGTCGCGGCCCGGCGCCTCGCCGACCAGCATCACGGCTGCTTCGGGATTGCCGTCGGCGAATACCAGGTTCTTGGCCGTGGCTTTGAGATTGCAGCCGTCGAACGACGCCATATGTTGGCGAAGCTCGTCCAGGGTCGTTGCCGTCGTTGCCAGCTGGCGGGCAAGTGCTGCTTGCGCTTCGTCGGGAACCGCGGCCGACGGTGAGCGCACAACGGGCGCATTCGGTCTGTCGCCCGCTTCGGGACGATTCGTCGAACGCTGCGGTGCGGCGATGTCGCCCGAAGGCGCCGCGGTCGGCGTGCGTTCCATTGGCTTTGGCGCAACTTCGGCGAACCGGTTCACCGGGCGGTCTTCAAGCGCCTCGTCAACGCCCACGCTGGCATAAAAGGCCAGCAGGTCGGCGATGTCAGGTCTGTTGTTGGGGGAAGCGGCAGTCATGCCGGCACATTCGTCCGCGTGGCGGCAATTTGCAAGGCTAGCCGCTTCTCTACCCCGTTGGTATGCGCGGATCCTGCACCAGATAGAAGGTCCATCTGGGCGTGTAGTCGGTCATCAGGAATTCGAACCTGGCTGTTTTCAACGGGTCGACCTTGCCGTTCCTGAACAGCAATCGGTCATAGGGTTCGAAATCGCGATCGAAATCGGCGAAATTGCTCGACCAGATATTGTCGGGTGTCTTGTTGCGCTGGTCGAACGAAAGCCCGTCCCCGAACACGCTCGGCCGGTTCAGGATTTCCTGCAGCTCGAACTGGAATTCGATCCAGGCCTGGCCGCTGTTGTTGAGCACGTCGATGCGCATATACATGATGCCGTTGGCGAATTCGCCGGCCGGACCGTAAGCCTGGATCGGCTTTGTCGTGCGGATGGTCAGCGTCACCGGCGTCGACGAATTCAGCTCTTCGGTGATGACCAGCGGATCGTCCTTCGTTCCGATGCCCGAAGCGCCGGTGATGTGGAAGCCGCCAAGCTCGTCGGAGAAGGAGTAGGCCCCTGCCGCCCATACCTTCACTTCGTCCGCGAAAGCGTGACCCGGTGCCAGCACCAGAAGGGCCAAAAGGAGCGCCCGGCAGACCCGGCCGGACGTGAAAAGAAAGCGCGTGGATGAAAAGCCGGCTGGCCCAGGAATGCGCATGGCGTGAAGTATGGCCGATAAGCAAGCCGTCGAACAATTAAAAACGTCAGCGCCGAGGGCCATGCCGGACGAAAACAGCCGCCCAGCCTCGCAATGCGCGACTTTTTGGCCAAAACGGCATTGTCACGTATGCGCCGGTTTCCTGTCGCCGATTGATGCGCTATGCAGCGCAGGAGCCAGCTAGATACCCGAATGGGATAAGCCAGTGCGGAGGGGTTGATGAGCGACATCGAACGCGAAAGCATGGAATTCGACGTGGTTATCGTCGGCGCCGGCCCGGCCGGCCTCGCCGCCGCCATCCGCCTCAAGCAGGTCAATCCCGAGCTTTCGGTCGTCGTCCTGGAAAAGGGCGGCGAGGTTGGCGCCCATATCCTCTCCGGCGCCGTCGTCGATCCGATCGGTATCGACCGGCTCTTGCCGGGATGGCGCGACGAGGAGGGCCATCCTTTCAAGACGCCGGTCACCGCGGACCATTTCCTCGTCCTTGGACCTGCCGGCTCGTTCCGTCTGCCCAACATCCTGATGCCGCCGCTGATGAACAATCACGGCAATTACATCGTCTCGCTCGGCAATGTCTGCCGCTGGCTGGCGACCAAGGCCGAGGCGCTCGGCGTCGAGATCTATCCCGGCTTTGCCGCAGTCGGCCTGCTCTACAATGAAGAAGGTGCCGTCACCGGTGTCGTCACCGGCGACATGGGCGTCGAGAAGGATGGCTCGCATGGCCCGGGTTTCGCACCCGGCATGGCGCTGATGGCCAAATATGTGCTGATCGGCGAGGGCGCGCGCGGCTCGCTCGCCAAGCAGCTGATCGCCAAATACAAGCTTTCCGATGGCCGCGAGCCCGGCAAATACGGCATCGGCCTCAAGGAACTCTGGCAGGTCAAGCCGGAGAACCACAAGCCTGGCCTGGTCCAGCATTCCTTTGGCTGGCCGCTTGACATGAAGACCGGCGGCGGCTCCTTCCTCTATCATCTCGAGGACAATCAGGTGGCGGTCGGTTTCGTCCTCCACCTCAATTACAAGAACCCTTGGCTGTCGCCGTTCGACGAATTCCAACGCTTCAAAACCCATCCGGCAATCAGCGGCACCTTCGAGGGCGCCAAGCGCCTGGGCTATGGCGCGCGCGCCATCAGCGAGGGCGGTTGGCAGTCGGTGCCGAAACTCTCCTTCCCCGGTGGCGCGCTGATGGGCTGCGCGGCCGGCTTCGTCAACGTGCCGCGCATCAAGGGCTCGCACAATGCCGTGCTGTCCGGCATGCTGGCGGCCGAGCATGTCGCCGAGGCGATCGGTGCCGGGCGCGCCAATGACGAGCTTTCCTCCTATGAGGCGGCTTGGCGGGCGACCGACATCGGCAAGGACCTGAAGAGGGTGCGCAACGTCAAGCCGCTGTGGTCGCGCTTCGGCACCATCGTCGGTGTCGGCCTCGGCGGCCTCGACATGTGGCTGAATACGCTGTTCGGGATCTCGCCCTTCGGCACGCTGAAGCATGGCAAAGCCGACTATGCAACGCTCGAGCCTGCAGCCCAGCACAAGAAGATCGTCTATCCGAAGCCCGATGGCGTTTTGACCTTCGATCGGCTGTCCTCGGTGTTCCTGTCCAACACCAATCATGAGGAAAACGAACCGGTCCATCTGCTTGTCGGCGACATGGATCTGCAGAAACGGTCCGAACACGATGTCTTTGCCGGACCCTCGACACGCTATTGTCCGGCCAGTGTCTACGAGTGGGTCGACAAGGACGGCAACGCGGCCGCCGATCCCGCGGCCAAGGACGTGCGCTTCGTCATCAACGCGCAGAACTGCGTCCACTGCAAGACATGCGACATCAAGGACCCGAACCAGAACATCAACTGGGTGCCGCCACAAGGCGGCGAAGGCCCGGTCTACCAAGGTATGTAAGCCACGCGTTGGCCGGACCGTCTCGGCCGCCGCAAGCAAAATGTCGGCGAAGGCGCGGTCCACCGGGGCATGTGAAATATTAGAACTGTTGAAACTGCCACGCGCTTATGGTTCCATTGCCTGACGAAGGGAGATGGCCAATGCGCGTGGCGGTTCTGGCATGCCTTATGGCGATCGGCGCGGTGTGCGGTTCCGCTCCGGCGGCGTCCGCCGGCACCAAGGTGCTGGTCAAGACGCGGACCTATGACATCACCGGGACCACGGGTCTGGCGCTGATGAAGGCGATGGACCGCAAGGGGCCGAAGCACGGCTTCATGACGCACGCTATCGCGCAGACCGGCTACACCGTGGATTGGGACCTTGATGCCGGTCAGGACAATGGCTTCTGCCGCCTGCGGCGCGCCAACGGCACGCTCAATCTCTTTTACACGTTTCCGCATGCCGCCTCGGCCACCACGCCGGCGCTCCAGAAGCGTTGGACACGGTTCTTCGCCGGCGTCCGCGCCCACGAAGAAACCCATGGCCGTCTCGCCAGGGAGATGATGCGCGCCACTGAAAGATCGATCTCCGGCCTCAGGACTGCCGACGACCGGTCCTGCTACAAGACACGCCACGAGGCGCAGCGGCGTATCAGAGCCACCTATGCCGCGTATGAGGCGAAGCAGATCGCTTTCGACGCCCGCGAGCATCGCGACGGTGGCCATGTCGAACATCTCGTCACCGCTCTGATCAAGCCTTGATCCTTTAGCCTGGCGTCTTGCCGGTTTGGACTATCGCCGCCGTCGCGGTTTCATGCTCATCGACCGGCTTCTGTTGTGCCAGCCTGAGCGAGAATTCCACCATGACCGGCAGGTGGTCCGAGCCGGTGTCCTCCAGCCGTGTCGCGGAATGAATGGTCACGCCGCCCTTGCTGAAAACTTGGTCGATCGGCAGGCCGGCGAAGCGCCGCAGAACATCCGGCAGCTTGATGTGGATCCAGGTTGGCCCGGCGGACGGCATGACGATCAGCCCGCCGAGCGAGGCGACGCGCCGTACGGCGGCACTCCACGGCACGGCGTTGCAGTCGCCCGCCATGATGGCCGTCTCGCCAAGCGCGGAGAGCTGCTCGGTGAGTTCACCGATCTGCCAGTACTGCTCGCGTGGCCACGGCCAGCTGAGATGGATCGCGGCGACATCGATGTCGATGCCGCCGAAGTCGACGGTCGCTGTCGCCATGGCGCCGCGCCGTTCGCAATGCGCCTCGGTGCCGGCGGCAAAGGGCCGCCGCGAGAGCAGCGCGACACCGAATATGCCGTTGGGATAAGGGCAGAGGATCCGGTAGGGATACGCGGTGCTGATATAGCCAAGCTCGGTCGTCCACATCGCCGACACCTCGTCGAGGGTGATCACGTCGGGATTGGTCCGGCCGATCAACGACAGCACCTTCTTCGGCGTCGGATTGTCGTAGCGCAGGTTCATCTGCAGCAGCTTGTAGATCGCCCGATCTTCGTTCTTGGCTTCATAGGCAGCCTGAACCGGCCATGGACTGGGCAAAGCGTTCAAGGTCGTGGCAAAGGCCGCCACGGCAAAAAGCAGTGCCACGGCCGCTTGCAGGCGAAATGTCGTGGCCAGCAGCGGCAGCGCGCAAAGCGCCATCAGCACGGCAACGTGGACGCGGAAATGCGAGAAGGAATCGAAGGCCGGATGCAGCGTTCCGAAAAACCCGGCCACCAGCGCAACCGAGAACATCATCATCGCGATAAATGCCAGTGAAGCCGCCATGTCTTGACTACGTCTCATCGGGTCAGGTCCGCGCGGGTTGCCGGAGAATACTGGCCCGTTTATCGGCAGAAATGGGGCCCAATCAAGATGACGAAATGCTCGGGCAGCGCGCAGATCGTCCTACTGGAACGCCGTCTCCGAAAAACTTCTGAGCTTGCGCGAATGCAGCCGCTCCATCGGCATTTCCGCAAGCTTCTCCATAGCCCTGATGCCGATGGTCAGATGCTGCGCCACCTGGCGCTTGTAGAATTCGGTTGCCATGCCGGGCAGCTTCAGTTCGCCATGCAGTGGTTTGTCCGAAACGCACAGCAGCGTGCCGTAAGGAACGCGGAAGCGGAAGCCATTGGCGGCGATGGTCGCCGATTCCATGTCGAGCGCGATCGCACGCGACTGCGACAGCCGCTGTACCGGGCCGCGCTGGTCGCGCAGTTCCCAGTTGCGGTTGTCGATGGTGGCGACGGTGCCGGTGCGCATGATGCGCTTCAAGTCATAGCCGGACAGACCGGTGACCTCGGCGACGGCTTCCTGCAATGCCACCTGGATCTCGGCCAGCGGCGGGATCGGCACCCAGACCGGAAGATCGTCGTCGAGGACGTGATCCTCGCGCACATAGGCATGCGCCAGCACGTAGTCGCCTAGCGCCTGGGTATTGCGCAGTCCGGCGCAGTGGCCAAGCATCACCCAGGCATGCGGCCTCAGCACGGCGATGTGGTCGGTGATCGTTTTGGCGTTGGAGGGCCCGACGCCGATATTGACCATGGTGATGCCGCCATGGTTCGGCTTTTTCAGGTGATAGGCCGGCATCTGCGGCAGGCGCGGCGGTGCGACGCCTTCGCTGGGTGCGCTTTGCCCGACCCAGGTGATGACATTGCCTGGCTCGACGAACTCGGTGTATCCGTCGCCGCCATTGGCCATCAGGTCGCGGGCGCGGGCAACGAATTCGTCGATGTAAAACTGGTAATTGGTGAACAGCACGAAGTTCTGGAAATGCTGCGGCGTGGTCGCCGTATAGTGCGACAGGCGATGCAGCGAATAGTCGATGCGCTGCGCCGTGAAGGGCGCCAACGGTCTCGGCTCGCCGAAGGCCACTTCAAAAGTGCCGTTGGCGATCTGGTCGTCGGTGCCGTCGAGATCCGGCACGTCGAACAGGTCGCGGATCGGCCGCTTGATGCGCTCGGCCGCCGCGCCGTCGACATGGGTGCCTTCGAGAAAGGCGAAATGCAGCGGGATCGGCGTGGTCGATTCCGACACCGTGACCGCAACCCCATGATTGCGCATGATCAGGCGCAATTGCTCGACAAGGTAGCTTTCAAACAGGCTCGGCTGGGTGATGGTGGTCGAAAAATGCCCGGGCGTCGGCATATGGCCATAGGCCTGGCGCGAGTCGATCTGGGTGAACGAGTTGGTGGTGACGCCGATCTCCGGGTAGAAGGCCCGGTAGCGCTTGCCATTGTCGCCGCCCGCCGCCGCCAGCTCCGCAAAGGAGTCGCGCAGGAACTTGGTGTTGCGGTCGTAAAGCGCCTGCAGTGCCGCGACGGCCTTTTCGGCGCTATCAAAGCTTTGCCGGCCAAAAGGCTCCGGCATGACGACAGATTCGATAGCTTGAGGGTAGATTCGCTTTTCCATGGCTTAATATAGAGACTTGGATCGGCACTTGGGAGGGGTGTCGCGACCGAAGGCAGCCAAAGCGTCGTTTTTCTTCAATCGCGCTGCAGGCTGACCAGGAGCACGAAGCCGACGCCGGACTTCTTCAGAGCCGGTGCGTCGATCGTCGAGCCGGCATCGGCGCGCATCATCGGCACGGCCAGAACCGGAGCGGCCAGAACCGCCAGGATAAGCGCCGCCCGCGGCAGAAGCCGAAGGGTCTTGAGAGCGTTGGCGGCGATGCGGTTCATGGGTTTCAGCTTTTCTTTTCGAGGTCTTGGTTTCTTTGTTCAGTTGCGAAGATGGGTGGGGCAGGCGAGGCGGCAGGTTCTTGAACTGGCTTCGTCCCAGGCACGGGCCGGACGGCCCGCTTCGGCGACGAGGATGGCGAAGAACATTCCAAACAGGCTCACCAGCAGGCAGACGATGGTGAAGCGGCGAGCAAGCATTGGGTCGGGTCTCCTTCAACACGCCGGAGAATGCCCTGATGCAACTGAACCGGCTCTGATGCCAGCGTTCATCTGCGGTTCAAGATGATTGACGGGATTTTGGCGGCGCCGGCGTCGGTTTCGACAGGGCGCCGGCGAGACCAGGGCATTGCGCCGCGACAAAACGAAGACGGGGCCCGGCGGGGCCCCGTCTTCATGTCACAAGGATAGGGTCGATCAGAGCTTGTGCCAGGTCTGGCTCTTGCAGATCAGTCCGCCAAGCACGCAGCCGCTCATCTTGAGCGAGCTGCCCGAAAGGGTCGCCTTGCCCGAATAGGTCTTGTCGTTTGCCGGATCGGTGATGTTGCCGGCATATTTGTTGTCGCCGGCCGCCTTGAGCGAGCCGATGGTCTTGCCGGCATATTTGCCGGTCTTGAGCGTGATGGAAAACGAGCCGCCGCCAGCGATGGCCGCGGTGTCGCCGGCCTGCGTCTTCCAATTGCCTTCGATCGGATCGGCCCAGGCTGCACCCGCCATGATCAATGTGGCCGCAAGGGCCAGGCTCACTTTTCGAAACATGTCTTCCTCCCTTTGGATGTCCGGCCGGATGCTCCGCCTCGTCGGCCTGCCGCTTACGCAAACGTAAGCTAATCCACCTCCCAGCAAAACAAAAGCGGTGCCGCAGCGGAAGACTTTCGGATTTTGAAGGCGCCTGAATGCGTCCCGTCGGCGAGGAAATGAAACGATCGGCGCATCGCCTTTGGTTTCCGTGGTTAGCGGAGTCTTGATTTCTCAGTTTGAAATTTTCGTCAAATTTGACGCAAGCGGGCTGAATTGCTGACTTCGTATCCTTAACAAATTTCCGCGTTTACCTCTTGTTTTAGCTTTGTTTTCCTCAAATTAAGCACGCCATTTAACGACGGATTCAAGCCTGCACGGCATTCTCGAAAGCATCGGAAGAGCAGCCAGCAAGGACGAACGAAGGCAGCTCTCGGGAGCCTGACAGGGGCCGGAAACAGGGGATTGAAATGGCACGTTTTGAAATGCTTGAAGCAGGTTTCGGCGCCATGGGGGCAACTGCCCAGGCCGACATCCTTTTCGAACTGGGCATGATGTATGCGACCGGCCGCGATTGCGAAACCGATGTCGTTGCCGCCCACAAATGGTTCAACATCGCCGCGATCAAGGGCTCGGCCCGCGCCGCGGAACTGCGCTCCGAACTGTCGGCGGCAATGTCGAAAGTCGAGATTGCCAAGGCGCTTCGCGAAGCCCGCGAATGGATGACCATCCACTAAGATCTGCCTACAGACCTATCGAAGACAGGGAAGCTCCGGGATCAAGACCGCACAGACGGCCAGACCCGGCGGAATAAAAGGCCGCGCAAGACGGTCACGATGTTAAGAAAGAGAACGCGGCAGGCCGCAGGGCCTAGTCGTGCGCGACACAGGGAAGGTGAGCGGGATTTTTAGGCGCGGGGGCGCCTGGAGATTGCTCGACGGGCAAAAAGCCACGACCGGCCGGAACAAGGCTGGCGTGGCTTTTTGCGTGGATGACGTCTTGCAGGCCCAATCGAGCGGCGCCAATGCGCCTAGACAGGCCCAAGGAAGGGTGAAATTGTCCGGCCTCTCTGGAAGAAGCGCGGCCGGGGCGGCCGCGCGTGAGTGGAGGAGTTCTACCATCATGAAAAAATTGAGTATTTTGAGCGCGGCCATATTCGGCCTGATGATGAGCACGCCGGTCGCATTCGCGGACGAGCTCACCTTTGCGGTGGTCGGCCCGATGACCGGACAGCTCGCCACCATCGGTGATCAGTTCAAGCAGGGCGCACAGGCCGCTGCCGACGCGATCAACGCCGCGGGCGGCGTCAATGGATCGATGATCAAGCTGAGCATCCAGGACGACCAGTGCGATCCCAAGCAGGCTGTGTCGGTCGCCAACCGCATCGTCGCCGATGGCGTCAAGTTCATCGACGGCCATGCCTGCTCGGGTTCGAGCATTCCGGCCTCAGCCGTCTATGCCGAAGCCGGCGCTCTGATGATGAGCCCGGCGTCTTCCAACCCGGTGCTGACCGACGCGGCGGCCAAGGCCGGCTGGCCGACGATCATGCGGCTTTATACGCGTGACGATGCGCAGGGCGCCTTCATCGGCCCATGGATCGCCAAGAAGTTTGCCGGCAAGAACGTCGTCGTCCTGCACGACAAGAGCGCCTACGGACAAGGCGTGGCTGACGCCGTCAGGGCAACGATGAATGCCGGGGGCCTCAAGGAGGTCTATTATGACGGCATCAACGCCGGCGAGAAGGACTATTCGGCTCTCGTCACCAAGCTCAAGGACTTGAAGGCCGACGTCGTCTATTTCGGCGGCTATCATCCTGAGGCTGGTCTGATCCTGCGTCAGTCGGCGGAACAGAACCTGAAGTTCCAGCTGATCATGCCGGACTCCATCGCCTCGCCCGAATTCTGGCAGGTTGCCGGCCCGGCAGGCGAGGGCACCATGTTCGTCTTCCCGTCGGATCCGCAGGCAAAGCCGGAAGCCAAGGCAGCCGTCGAGAAGATCAAGGCGGGCGGCTTCGTGCCGGAGGGCTTCACGCTGTTCTCCTATGCCGTGATCCAGGCCTTCGCCGAGGGCGTCAAGCGCGCCGGCAGCGACGATCCGGCGAAGGTTGCCGAAGCGTTGAAGAACGGTACGCCGATCAGCACTGTTGTCGGCGACGTCACCTTCGACGAGAAGGGCGATCTCAAGAATGCCAGCTACGACATCAACCAGTGGCATGACGGCAAATACGCGCCGATCGCGCAGTAATCGCTGCCCTGGCGACTGAATAGCATAGGGAAATGGCCGGGTTCGTCCCGGCCATTTTCTCGTTTGCCCCGTCGACAGCTTGCGTCTGTCAGCTCGCTACTGCGCTCGGGGCGTTGTGCTCCTCGACGAACCGCACCAGCACCGTCCCGTCGGTGACCTGCGCGCCCTCCGTGGCGATCTCGGCGATCACGCCATCATGCGGCGCGGCGATGGTGTGCTCCATCTTCATCGCCTCGAGGATCAGCAGTGGTTGGCCCTTGATCACTGCATCGCCTCCTGTCACGCGCACCAGCTTGACCAGCCCCGGCATCGGCGCGCGCAAGCTGCCTACACCTGCGGCTGCCTCATCGGCGCGCGCCAGCGGGTCCGGCACGGCGAAGGTGTAGCCAACAGCGCCTTCGAACACGGTGATGTGGCCTGGCCAGCGGGCGAGACGCGGTGAAGCGCGAAAGTCATGCGAATTTGTGCCGTCATAGGGCGCATCGAGCGCCACCTGGAACCGTCCATCCGGCCGCAGCGAAACCTTTGCCACTATATCGTCCTCGCCGAACTTCAGCCATGTGCGCCGCGCCACGTTGTGGAAATGCGCATAGCCGGCAAGGGACGACCAGGGATCGTCGGATGGCGGCGATACCCCGGCGCCCGAGGCCGCAACAGCGGCGGCGGCAATGGTTTCGCCGGTCGGCGGCGGGACGATCGTCAATGTCTCCTGGTGCCGGCCGATCAGGCTGGTGTCGACGTCGCCCGAGAAAAAATCCGGATCGGCGGCCAGAGCGGCGAGAAAGGCGGTGTTGACGGTGGAGCCGGCGATCTCGGTTCGCGACAGCGCTGCGCCGAGCGCTTGCAGTGCCGCCTGCCTGTCCTCGGCGTGGACGACCAGCTTGGCGATCATCGGGTCGTAGTAGGGCGAGATCGCGTCGCCGGCCCGCACGCCGGTCTCGATACGTATCGCGGCGCCTTCGGGCGCTGCATCCGGAAATTTCAGATGATGCAGCGTGCCCGTTGCCGGAAGAAACCCCTTTGCCGCGTCCTCGGCATAGATACGCGCCTCGAAGGCATGGCCGGCAAGTGCGATCTCGCTTTGTGTCTTCGGCAGTTTTTCGCCCGATGCGACCCGCAACTGCCACTCGACCAGGTCGGTGCCCGTGACCATTTCGGTGACCGGGTGCTCGACCTGCAGGCGGGTGTTCATTTCCATGAACCAGAAGCGGTCGGCCTTCAGGCCTTGCGAGGCGTCGACGATGAACTCGATGGTGCCGGCGCCGGAATAATTGATCGCCTTGGCGGCTTTCACCGCCGCCTCCGTCATCGCCTTGCGCAAAGCCGGTGTCATGCCGGGGGCGGGCGCCTCCTCGATTACCTTCTGGTGGCGGCGCTGCGCCGAGCAGTCGCGCTCATAAAGGTGCACCGCGTTGCCGAAATTATCGCCGAACACCTGCACCTCGATGTGGCGCGGCTTGTCGACATATTTCTCGACCAGTACGCGGTCGTCGCCGAAGGCGGCTTTCGCCTCGCGCCGCGCGCTGGACAGCGCTTCGGAAAACTCATCGGGATGCTCGACGCGGCGCATGCCCTTGCCGCCGCCGCCGGCGCGCGCCTTGATCAGCACGGGATAGCCGATCTCGCGTGCCTTGGACGCAAGCAGCACGATTTCCTGCGCCTCGCCATGGTAGCCCGGCACCACTGGCACGCCGGCCTTTTCCATCAGCCGCTTGGCGGCGTCCTTCAGCCCCATGGCACGGATCGAGGCCGCCGACGGGCCGATGAAGATGAGCCCCGCCGCAGCCACCTGGTCAACGAAATCGGGGTTTTCCGACAGGAAGCCGTAACCGGGATGAATGGCTTCAGCACCCGTCGCCAGCGCCGCCGCGATGATCTTGTCGCCGCGCAGATAGCTTTCGCCGACGGGCGAGGCGCCGATATGCACCGCTTCGTCGGCCATCTCGACATGCAGGGATTTCGCGTCGGCATCCGAATAGACGGCGACAGTGCGCACGCCCATCTTGCGTGCCGTGCGGATAACGCGGCAAGCGATCTCGCCCCGATTGGCGATCAGGATCTTGGCGAACATGGAGCCTCCACGGGCAGAGTTTGCTTGAAGCGACGCAGGCGCTCCGTCGCGCCCCCCTCTGTCCTGCCGGACATCTCCCCCACGAGGGGGGAGATTGGCAGCTTCGACCTCGCCGCCTTGCCGTTGACGTAGGCAGAGATTCCAGTCTGCCTATGCTGATAAATTGGTTGGTCCATACAGTTCAGCCTTCTCGAAGAGCAGCAACGGCATGCCGGTATAATTCAGCTGTTTGCTCGTCGAAGCAGCAGAAAATGACGATTTCCGGCCTGCTTGTCACGTCGAGGAACGCGTTGACCGTGCTGACGGCGATCCGCGTCGCCTCGTCTTTCGGGTAGCGGTAGACACCGGTCGAGATCGCCGGGAAGGCCACTGTGCGGCAGTCATTGGCGGCGGCGAGTTCGAGCGATCTGATATAGCAGGAGGCCAGCAACTCGGCTTCGCCCTTGTCGCCGCCCTGCCAGACGGGGCCGACTGTATGGATGATGTGTCGAGCCGGCAGTTTGTAACCCCTGGTGATCTTCGCGTCGCCGACCTTGCATCCGTTCAGCATCCGGCATTCGAACTCAAGCTCGCGACCTGCGGCGCGGTGGATGGCGCCATCGACCCCGCCACCGCCGAGAAGCGATGTGTTGGCGGCATTGACGATGGCGTCGACATCCAGTTTCGTGATGTCGCCGGTGTGAACACGAATCCTGTCCAGTGCCTTGCTCATCTCACATCCTGAACACGCCGAAGCGCGTCTCCTCGATTTCGGCGTTGAGCGTGGCGGACAGGCTGAGCGCCAGCACGTCGCGCGTCTTCGCCGGGTCGATGATGCCGTCGTCCCAGAGGCGTGCGGACGAATAGAGCGGATGGCCCTCATGCTCGTATTTCATCAGGATCGGCTTCTTGAATTTCGCCTCTTCCTCGGCGCTCCATTCCCCGCCCTT
Organism: Mesorhizobium sp. M0621; assembly: GCF_040320745.1. Classification (NCBI taxonomy): domain Bacteria; kingdom Pseudomonadati; phylum Pseudomonadota; class Alphaproteobacteria; order Hyphomicrobiales; family Phyllobacteriaceae; genus Mesorhizobium; species Mesorhizobium sp. M0621. The sequence continues at coordinate 50,409 of NZ_JAMYQF010000045.1, forward strand.
GCGCTCGATGCCTTCGCGCTTGACCATGGCGAGCACCGTCGCCGCCTGTTCGCCGCCCATCACCGAGATGCGCGCATTCGGCCACATCCACAGGAAGCGTGGTGAGTAGGCGCGGCCGCACATGCCGTAATTGCCGGCGCCGAACGAACCGCCGATGATGACGGTCACCTTCGGCACGCGGGCGGTGGCGACAGCCATCACCAGCTTGGCGCCGTCCTTGGCGATGCCGCCCGCTTCGTATTTCCTGCCGACCATGAAGCCAGTGATGTTCTGCAGGAAGACCAGCGGTATCTTGCGCTGGCAACAGAGTTCGATGAAATGCGCGCCCTTCAACGCGCTTTCGGAAAACAGCACGCCGTTGTTGGCGATGATGCCGACCGGCATGCCATGAAGGTGGGCAAAGCCGGTGATCAGCGTGGTGCCGTAGTTCTGCTTGAACTCATCGAACTCGGAACCGTCGACGATGCGCGCGATCACCTCATGCACATCATAGGGCTGGCGCAGGTCGGTCGGCACGATGCCGTAGAGTTCATCCGCCGGATGAAGCGGCGGAATCGACTTCTGTAAGTTCAGGCTTACAGTCTTGTTCCGATTCAGGTTTTTGACGATGCGCCGGCAGATGGCGAGCGCATGGTCGTCGTCCAGCGCATAGTGATCGGCGACACCGGAGAGCCTTGTGTGCACATCGGCACCACCAAGATCCTCGGCACTGACATCCTCGCCGGTGGCCGCTTTCACCAGCGGCGGGCCGCCGAGGAAGATGGTCGCCTGGTTGCGCACCATGATCGTTTCGTCCGACATCGCCGGCACATAGGCGCCACCCGCCGTGCAGGAACCCATGACGCAGGCGATCTGCGGGATGCCTGCCGCCGACATATTGGCCTGGTTGTAGAAGATGCGGCCGAAATGCTCGCGATCGGGAAACACCTCGTCCTGGTTGGGCAGATTGGCGCCGCCGCTGTCGACCAGATAGATGCATGGCAGATTGTTCTGCAGCGCGATTTCCTGCGCGCGCAAATGCTTCTTCACCGTCAGCGGATAATAGGTGCCGCCCTTCACCGTGGCGTCGTTGACGACGACCATCACCTCGGCGCCCTCGACGCGGCCGATGCCTGCGATGATGCCGGCTGAAGAAATCTCCTCGCCATACATCGACCATGCCGCGAACTGGCCGATCTCGAGGAACGGCGAGCCGGTGTCGAGCAACTGGGCGAGGCGCTCGCGCGGCAACAGCTTGCCGCGCGAAACGTGGCGCTCACGCGCTTCCTCCGAGCCGCCACGCTCGACGGTAGCGGCTTTTTCCGCGATGTCGGCGACCAAGGCTCGCATGCGCTCGGCATTGGCGCGGAAGGTCTCGGAGGAGGGGGAGATTTGCGTTTGAAATGCTGCCATATTAGACCCCCTCCGCCATGATCTCGCGCCCAATCAGCCAGCGACGGATCTCGCTGGTGCCGGCGCCGATTTCATAGAGCTTGGCGTCGCGCAACAGCCGGCCAGTCGGATAGTCGTTGATGTAGCCATTGCCGCCAAGCAGTTGAATGGCGTCCAGCGCCATCAGCGTCGCCTTCTCGGCGGCAAACAGCACACAGCCGGCGGCATCCTTGCGCGTCGTCTGGCCGCGATCGCAAGCGGCGGCGACGGCGTAGACGTAAGCGCGCGCGGCGTTCATCGTGGTGTACATGTCGGCCAGCTTGCCCTGCACCAGCTGGAACTCGCCGATCGCCTGGCCGAACTGCTTGCGCTCATGCACATAGGGGATCGCCACGTCCAGGCACGCCGCCATCAGGCCGATCGGGCCGCCGGCAAGCACGGTACGCTCATAGTCGAGGCCAGACATCAGCACCTCGACACCGCGGCCTTCCTCATGCAGCACGTTGTCGAACGGCACCTCGACATCCTCGAACACCAGTTCGCCTGTGTTGGAGCCGCGCATGCCGAGCTTGTCGAGCTTTTGCGCCACGGAAAACCCTGCCATCGCCTTTTCGACGATGAAGGCGGTGATGCCGCGCGAGTTTTGCTCCGGATCGGTCTTGGCATAGACGACCAGCGTCTCGGCATCCGGCCCGTTGGTGATCCACATCTTGGTGCCGTTCAGCACATAGCGATCATTGCGCTTTTCGGCGCGCAGCTTGAGCGAGACGACATCCGAACCGGCGCCGGATTCCGACATTGCCAGCGCGCCGACGCGTTCGCCCGAACACAGCGGCGGCAGGAATTTTTCCTTCTGCGCCGTCGTCGCCCAGCGGTTGATCTGGTTGACGCACAGGTTGGAATGGGCGCCATAGGAGAGGCCGACCGAGGCCGAAGCGCGCGAAATCTCTTCGACGGCGATCACATGCGCAAGATAACCCATGCCGCTGCCGCCGAAATCGGGGTCGGCGGTGATGCCAAGCAGCCCGAGCGCGCCGAGTTCGCCCCACAGATGCGCCGGGAATTCGTTCGAACGATCGATGTCGGCGGCGATCGGCGCGATGCGATCCTGGGCGAAGCGCCGCACCATGTCGCGCAGCGCCTCGATCTCCTCGTCATGCCCGAAGCTGAGCGTGTTCGTGTACATGTCGTTCCTCCCCGGCTGATGTCACGCCAACCAAACGCATTGTCATTGAAAGATATGTTGCCGTCACTTCACCGATCGACAGCCGCTCGCCCGGCCGAAACCAGACGATGACGCCGGTCATCATCTGGATCAGCGCCATCGCCGTCAGCCCGGTGTCGTCGACGCTGAACACATCCGCCTCGACGCCGTCGCGCAGGATGGCGCGCAGTTCCTTTTCGTAAGCTGTACGCATGCGCAGGATCTGCGTCAGCCGTTCGGGCGACAAGCTGCGCAATTCCATGTTCGACACATGCGTGGCGTGCCGACGCTCGATATGAAAGGTGATGTGGTTTTCGACATAGGCTGAAAGCCGCCGTATCGGGCCTGCATCGGCCGGCTTGGCTGCTTCCCACGCTTCGGTCAGGCCTTCCATGTGTTCGCGCATCAGCGTGAACAGAAGCTCTTCCTTGGTTGGAAAATAGCGGTAGAGCGCGGCAGCCTGCACGCCGACTTCGGCGGCAAGCTGGCGCATCGACATCGCCTCGTAGCCGAAACGCGCAATCAGATTGACGGCCGCCTCGCGGATGGCTGCCTCGGTCTTTTCACCATCGGATCCAGTCGTGCGTGCCATTGTCGGCCTCGTTTGCGAGGCAATAATAAAACGAACGTTCAATTAATTCAAGGGCACTGAATCAAACCCGCCATTATGCAACAATCCTGAACCCAACAAGAGCGTTTCCGTTTGTCAATTCCTCGACGTCGACCCTGGAAACCGAAGCACCGGACGGCCCTTTCCAAAGTCGCTCGATCATTGTCGAGACCGCTTCATCAAGGCCTGCGATCTGGGTCGTTACAGACGCGTCCGCTTCATTGCGGACCCAGCCCGCAAGACCGAGGCTTGTGGCCTCGTCTCGAACCCAGAGTCTGAAGCCGACGCCTTGCACATTGCCGTAAATGCGCGCCCGCACATTCCTGCGATGACCAGCCATGAATCTCTCCAAGCCTGTCTCCTTGAAATCTGGGGCATGGCGCAGGGAAAGCAACCTGAGAATTGCGGGCACGACGCGAAAGCTGGGCTCCTGGCCTTTTGAAATTTATTTGACTCAGTCCACTAATTTTGGAAAATGGAACTGCCTTATTAGGATCTGGACCCAGATGTTGGATGAACGAAAAGCATTGGTGGCCGATATCAGGCGCTTCAATCGCTTCTACACGCGCACCGTTGGCCTTCTCGACGAGACGCTGACACAAAGCGCATTCACTCTGACCGAGGCGCGCGTGCTTTTCGAACTCGGCCGCCTTGATCGTCCGGCGGCTCCTGAAACTGCTGGGGAACGCGGTTTTCTCGCCAAGGCTTTTCATCTGGAGATCGGCCCCACTGCTTCCGACATCGCCAGGCAATTGCGTGTCGATGCCGCTTATCTGACACGAATTCTACGCAAGTTCGCCGGCGAGGGTCTGACCGAGACCCGGACCGATCCGGCCGACAAACGCCGGCGGATTCTGTCGCTCACGGCAAGAGGCGAGGCAGCCCTTTCAGGGCTACAGGCGGCGGCGGATCGCGATACGGCACGGCTCATCGAGAATTTGCCCGACGACAGATTGCATGAGCTCGGCAGCGCTTTGCGCAAGGCGGGGGAATTGCTGGGCGATCCTGCCCGCGAGAACAGCGAGGTGACGCTGCGGCCACACCGCGTCGGCGACGTCGGCTGGGTCGTGCAGCGGCAGGCCCAGCTCTACGCCGAGGAATATGGCTGGAATATCGAATTCGAAGCCCTGGTTGCTGAGATCGGCGCCGATTTCATCCGCAATTTCAAGCCCGGCCGCGATTTCTGCTGGATCGCCGAACGCGCAGGCCAGCCGCTTGGTGCGGTGTTTCTGGTTCACGTGGACGATGGGGTCGCGAAGCTGCGCTTGCTGCATGTCGAAGCGTCGGCCCGAGGCGCGGGTATCGGCAAACGCCTTGTCGCCGAATGTATTCGCCAGGCCCGCGCTTGCGGCTATGTCAGGCTTGTGCTGTGGACCAACGACATTCTCGTCGCGGCGCGCACGATCTACGAGCACGCCGGCTTCAAGCTGGTCTCCGAGGAGCGCCATCACAGTTTCGGCAAGGAATTGACCGGCCAGACCTGGGAACTGGATTTGTAAGCGCACCTTGTGATCCCGGTTCGCCTGCTGGCGGATGCTAGTTTCCGCGCGCTGCGGCGAGTGCGCCCGGCAGTTCCTCGGCGAAGATGTCGAGCTCATGATCGAGGCCGACGCTGACGCGGATGCAGCGGTCGAGTACCGGCACCATCGGCTTGCGGATGAACACGTCGCGCGACAGCAGGCCCTGCAGGACTTTCAGCGCGAAAGCGCCATCGCCACCACAATCGATGGTGACGAAGTTTGTGGCCGACGCCAGTGGCTTCAGCCCGTTCGCCTCGGCTATCCCTGCGATGCGTCGGCGGCCGGCAGCCACCCGCGCCACCACGCTCCTGAGATAGTCCTTATCTGCAAGCGCCTCGACGCCGGCGACCTGCGCCATGCGGCTGACGCCGTAGTGGTTGCGGATCTTCTCGAAGTCGCGGATCACCTGAGCCTCGGCGATCGCATAGCCGCAGCGTATGCCGGCGAGCCCATACGCCTTCGAGAAAGTGCGCATTCGGATGACGTTTGGCCGCGAGATATCGATCGGCGGAAGCGCCGAGACCGGTCCGAGTTCGCCATAGGCCTCGTCGAGCACCAGCATGGTGGTTTCCGGCAGCGCCTCGATGAAGCGGATGAGCTCGTTCGCCTCCCACCAGCTGCCCATCGGATTGTCCGGGTTGGAGAGATAGACCAGCGGCGCCTTGTCTTTGCGCACCGCCGCCAGCAGGCCGTCCAGGCTTTCCCTGTCGTTGTCATAGGGGACCGTGACCAGGCGCCCGCCGACACCGGCAATGTGAAAGTTGAAGGTCGGATAGGCGCCGAGCGACGTGATCACGGCATCGCCGGGCGCCACATACATGCGTGCCACCAGGGCGAGCAGGCCGTCTATGCCCTCGCCGACAACGACGTTCTCGGCCTTCACCCCATGATGCGCCGCGACCGCCACCTTCAGATCGTGATTGTCGGGATCGCAATACATCCACATGTCGCGGGCAATTCCAGCCATCCGGTCGATGACGCGCGGAGACGGCCCAAAGCTGCTCTCATTGGCGCCGATGCGAGCCCGAAAGGCGCGGCCACGCTCGCGCTCCTGCGCTTCGGGGCCGACAAAGGGCACGGTCGACGGAAGGGCGTCGACGAGAGGCGTGAGGGGAGGGCGCTGGCGCATAGCAAAAAGCTCAGTTGAAAAGGGCCTTCTTGCTAGCGCGCCCGCCGGGCTGGTGCAAGTTGCCGAGCGAACTGCGTTTCGATGCAAAAACCCGGCGGTTGCCCGCCGGGTTTTCGATTTCGACAGGTCGAAATCGTTAGACGCCGAATCCGGCGATCAGCCAACGGAATCATGGCCAGGTCCCGAGTTGCCAGCCAGGGAATTGCCGCAGAACCGCCGCATCGCGGAAAGCCGCGGTTCGGCGTCTTCGTTATTTTTCCATATAATGACGCGGCCTTGTTGATTGTGCCGGCGCTTTTCTTTATCCAGCGGCGCAACGGAGAGGTGGCCGAGTGGTCGAAGGCGCTCCCCTGCTAAGGGAGTAGAGGTCAAAAGCTTCTCGTGGGTTCGAATCCCATCCTCTCCGCCATCCTGCTTCGCGCTGTGCGCTTTGGCGGATCATCGCATATGTCGGTTTCTCGAATCGAGCCAAGGCGGCCCTGACCGCAGTTTCCGGTGCGCGCGCCGCCAACGTCGCCTACCACGTGGTGCCTGGCTTCACGGTTACGGCCGAAGTCGACTACTTCAACCTTGGCGATAGCGACTGGCATGATAGCGACGACGGCGTCGGCGACAGGGTTTACTTCGGGCTATTCTGCCGCTCGGCCCGGCCAAGAAAAGTTGCAATGTCGTTGGGCAGGCTGCCGGTCTCGAGGAATGGCGCATGGCCCTGACCCGCGACGGTGATCGTTTCGATGCCAGGATGGCGCGTTCGCATCTGCTCCAGTGTTCCCGCCGACAGAAGCCTCGAATTGGCGCCGCGAATGGCGAGCAAAGGAACGGCCGCCAACGCCTCGAATTGCGGCCATAGATCAGGCAGCGGCTGCGTCAGATCGAGGCCGGCAACGGTATCGACCAGCTTCGGGTCGAAATCCGGCACCAGGCCACCGTCCGTTTCGCGGTAGAGAGCCCATACCATCCGATCCCAATCCGCCCCGGCAAGGGCAGCGAAGTCCTTGCCATGCACGCTGCGCTGGGCGGCAGTCGCCTGTACGCGGGTCTTCGGTATCGGATCACGTTCGAGATAAGACTGGATATGGGCAAGCCCAGCCGCCTCGATCACCGGCCCGATGTCGTTGAATACAATAGCTTTCAGAACGGCCGGCCGCATCATCGCGAGCACATGGATGATCAGCCCGCCGCGCGACGTGCCGATGAAGGCAGCGTCCTCGATGTTCAACGCCGCCAGCCCGGCAAGGACGTCGCCGGCCTCGACGCCGACATTGTAGTTTTTGACGTCGGGGTCGTAGGCCGACTGCCCGCGCCCGCGATAGTCGAAGGCGATGACCTTTCGCGGATTTGCCGCATGCATCGACAGATAGAGCGCCAGCTCATGAAAATCCCGGGCATTGCGGGTCAGGCCAGGCAGGCAGACGACCGGCCAGTGTCCGGAATTTGCTTCGCCGTAGACGCGCGCATGAAGGCTAAGCCCATCGGGTGCGGCGTAGAAGAAATCGGAAAAGCCTTCGTGGTTTGGCATGCGGACTCCTCCGTCGTGTAGATGGTCTGCGACTGCTACAGGCGGGGGCACGGACGGTCAAATTGAAGGACGTGGCGCGGGAAATTTTGAAATTTGGCGGGACAGTACCCCCCTCTGGCCTGCCGGCCATCTCCCCCGCAAGGCAGGGCTGTCCGGGGAAAGTTTTGAGTGAATCGAAATGCCGCATGTGCATGCCCCGTAAAACGGGGTTTGTCCGTCTTCTCTCTGGTTGTCGA
>NZ_JAMYQF010000046.1:0-56093 GCF_040320745.1 Mesorhizobium sp. M0621
TTCTTTTTTTTGCGGTTGGTGCTTTTCTTTTTTTTTTTATATCCCCCCACCCCTCCCCCCCCCCTCCGGGGGGGGCGCTCGGGGGGGGGGGGGGGCCTGCCGCGCCCCCCCCCCCCCCCCCCCCCGGCGCTGACCGAGGAGCTTTTCGACGCGCTGCTGGAACTGCGACTGAAGCGCTTTCGCGAGCTTGGGCGTTTCGACCTCCTGACGCAGGCCCCGGTCGTCGACTTCTATCGCGACGCGGCACTGCAAGGCCTGTCCGATGGATCGGTGCGGCTGTTCGGGCTGCGCGTCGGTGAAGCCTGGCTCGCCTCCATCTACGTGCTGGCCAGAAAAGGCACACTTCACACCCTCCTGCTCGGCATCGACCAGAATGCGGTCGCCAATGTCTCACCCGGCCTGACGATGATGGGCAAGCTGATGATGTGGGCGCGCGGAAATGGTTTCGACTATTTCGACCTGTCGGTCGGCAGCCAGGGCTACAAGGAACATATCGGCGCCTCGAGTTCGGTTCTGGCTGAGATCTGCGAACCGATAACGGTGCGGGGCAGGGCTGCGAACGCAGCCATTTTGCTGCGCAGCCGGGCCGAAGGTATGGTGCGCTCCAATCCGCGGCTGCTAAAGGCCGTTCGGAACCTGGTGAGCCGCTTGCGGCGATTGAGGGACTGAAGGCATCCGACCTCGCCTGGCTTGACAAAGCCTTGGTCAGGGCCCCACGCGCGGCCAGCCATTTGGGCTTTGGGGATTTCAATGAAAAAGACTTACGAAAAGCCGACGCTCAACAAGCGCCAGCAGCTCTCGCGCGTCACAGCGGTGTTCGCCGGGTCGGCACCACCATCCTGACAGGCTAACAGTCGTTCGACTGTCGCGACCATCAAACCCGCCGCCGCAAGGTGGCGGATTTCTTGTCCTCCGATCCCGGTACAGAGCGTATGAAACCGCCTCGGGAACACCACATATCGATCCGTTCCAGCATCCACCGGCACGTTGCTCAATCGCCTGTGATCGTGGACGGCGACAAGCACAAGCTCCTGTTGGAGGCGTTCAAGCGCTTGTGGCCTTGCCCAGCAATCAACGCTTCACATCGCTTCCGACTCGAAAAGCAGCATCATGGCATCGTCGTCTTCAGGCGCGTATTTGCGCCGGTCGACGGCGCAGGCCTTGCCGATCTCACTGGCAAACGCCGCGCGAATGGCGTCCAGACTGTCGAAATAGAGGGTCGCGACGATGTAGGGTATCTCGCCCGGCGACAGGTTCACGATCGGCTGCTTGCTGACATCATAGCGACGCAGGCCGGGAAGCTGCTTTGCGAGCGGCAGATGGATGTCGAAATAGTGCCGGTCGAAGGCGGCCGGATCGGCCGGTGTTTTGTAGATGACAAGCATTTTGGCCATGGCGTGCTCCCTTTGTCTCGCATGATCGGCGCTGCGATGTTCGTTGGCGCCGCACCAGTGTCGTTCGCGAGGAGCGGATTTCGACAAAGGGGGCGGATTTTTCGCAAGACCGACAGCATGACGCCGTCCCCTCGTGATATTTCGCGCACCGTCATGCCTTTCGATAATCGGCAAGTTGATGCGCGCGCGGGCAACCGCGTCTGAGCGGCTGAGCAAGGACGTCTCGCAGAGCTATTTCAGCGCTGGCTTGACAAAGTCATGGCGCGGGCCCCACTTGCCACAGCCGTTTGGGACTTTGGGGATACCGATGAAAAAAACTTACGAAAAGCCGACCCAGCTCTCCCGCGTCACGGCGATATCGATCCCGTCAGTAACCTGACAGGCAAATCGCCGTTCGACGATCGCGACCATCAAACCCGCTGCCGCAAGGCGGCGTTTTTTTTGACCTCATCCTGCATGGCCCACTTGCAGCGGAAGGCACCGCGCCACAGCGCACGATATCAGCCGTTTGCACCGAAATTGACAGGACACCTCGTCTCCGTCATCCTTGAGGCCAGTCGCCAGGCTGCGGACAGCGGCCGCGTTGCATGTCAGGGCGACCGAGGGCAGCGTCATGTTCAGTCCCGTCATCGGCCAGAATTCCAAGCGCGCCGCGGTGCGCAAGGCGCTCGACCGCCACAAGGTCTACATCACCGCGCAGAGTTTTTCGGCCGGCACCTACCAGGCCCGCGTTCTGGTCGACGGCGAGGCCTATTGGGTCGATGAATTCCGGCTTGCGCAGTTGCAGCAGGGGCTGTCGCCGGCCGAGCTAGAATTGACGCCGGCCACCGACGATTGAGAGTGTGACTTCCATCCGTTCGTACCGCGCCGGGAAATCCGAAATGCTGGCGGGAAAGCCGTAGTTGCCGCCACCGACACCTGACCCATGCCGTCCCCCAAGCTCAAAACCTATCGCGCCAAGCGCGAATTCTCGAAGACGCCGGAACCGGCCGGCGGGCTCGTTGCCGGCGAAGGCAACCGCTTCGTCGTCCACAAGCATCACGCCACGTCAGATCACTATGATCTGCGGCTGCAGGTCGGCGACGTCTTGAAGAGCTGGGCGGTGCCGCGCGGGCCTTCGCTCAATCCGGCCGACAAGCGCCTGGCGGTCGAGACCGAGGATCATCCGCTCGAATATATCGACTTCGAGGGCGTCATCCCCGAGGGCGAGTATGGCGGCGGGCCGATGATCGTCTGGGACACCGGCACCTGGGCGCCGATGGACGATGTCGAAAAGAGTTTCAAGACCGGCGCCTTCAAGTTTCGCCTTGCCGGCGACAAGCTCAATGGCGGCTGGATGCTGACCCGGCTGAAACCAAAGCTTGGCGAGGACGAGACCAGGAAGAACTGGCTGCTGTTCAAGGAGCGCGACCTTGCCGCCGACACCGTGCTCGATATCTTGGAAGCGCGGCCCGAAAGCGTCAAATCCGGATTGCGCATAGAGGAACTCGTGGCGCCGGCGAAACCGGCCGCCAGATCCGCGCCGAAGCCAGGTTCGTTGAAGCCCGGCACGCTGCCGGGGGCGTTCAAGGCGCCGATGCTTGCCCGCATCGAGCCGCAGCTGGCCACGCAGGTGCCAAACCCGCCGTCTGGCGAGGACACCGGGGAGACATGGCTGCACGAGATCAAATTCGACGGCTACCGCACCATGGCGCAGCTCAGCGACGGTGTGGTCAAGCTCATCACCCGTGGCGGGATCGACTGGACGAGGCGCTATGGCGACCTGCCCGACGCCTTTGCGAAACTGCCGTGCCGCGACGCCATCATCGATGGCGAGATCGTCGTGCTCGACGCCAGGGGCATCAGCCGCTTCGCGCTGCTGCAGGACGCGCTGGCAGAAGGCGCCGGCAGCAAGCTGCACTTCTACGCCTTCGACCTTCTCTATCTTGATGGCTGGGACCTGACCAAGGCGCCGCTTGTCCGGCGCAAGGCATTGCTGGCGCAGATGCTGTCGGGCCTCGGCGCCAATTCCGCCATCCAGTTCTCCGACCATGTCGAGGGCTCGGGGCAGGGGCTCTACGATCAGGCTTCGGAACTCGGGCTGGAGGGCGTCGTCTCCAAGCGCGCCACCGCAACCTATCAGAGCGGCCGCACCAAGAGCTGGACCAAGACCAAGGCGTTGCAAAGCGGCAATTTCGTCATTGCCGGCTACACCACGTCGGATGCGGCCGAGGGCCTGGCAGCCCTCGGGCTTGCCGAATTCGAGGACGGTGAATTGCACTATCGCGGCAAGGTCGGCACCGGCTTCGATGCCGGGACCGCCGCTGAATTGCTCGCCAGGCTGGAGCCGCTCACAGCAGGGGCGACGGCGCCGGAGGGGGCGCCGCGCGAAATCATGCGCGAGATGAACTGGGTGAAGCCGTTGCTCTCGGCCCGCATCCACTACGCCAACCGCACATCGGACAATGCGCTGCGCCACGCGGTGTTCAGAGGCTTGCGCGATGTCGGCCTGTCGACGCCGGTGTCGGCGAAACGCAAGCGGCTGATCGCCGAGGCTGATCTCGCCACCATCTGGGTGACCAACCCAACGCGGCGGCTGTTCGGCAAGACTGGCCCGACCAAGCTCGACATTGCCGTCTACTACGCGCTGGTCGGCGACTTCATGCTGCCGCACATTCTTGGCCGCCCTGTGTCGCTGGTGCGCTGCCCGACCGGCCTGCCGAAGGACTGTTTCTTCCAGCGCCATGCCTTCACCGGCATGCCGCCCTCGGTGGTGACGTTCGAGGCGACCAATTCCGAAGGCGAGACCAAATCTTATCTCTCGGTGGAAGGCGCAAAAGGTTATCTGGCGCTGGCGCAGTTCGGCGTCGTCGAGTTCCACACCTGGGGCACCCACCGCACCAGCCTCGACAGGCCCGACCAGATCGTCTTCGACCTCGACCCGGGTGAGGGGATTTCCTGGCGCGAGGTGGTCGAAGCCGCGGTGCACATCAAGGGCGAGCTGGAAGGGCTGGGGCTGGTGCCGTTCGCCAAGACGTCCGGCGGCAGCGGCATCCACATCACCGTGCCGGTGACGGGCAAGCAGAACTGGAAGAAACTGCACCAGGCGACCAGCGCCATTGCCACGCATCTGACGGCCACCGCGCCCGATACCTTCACCACCACCATGGGCAAGGACAATCGCAAAAAGCGCATCTTCATCGACTACCACCGCAATGCGCGCGGCCACACCTCGGCGGCGCCCTATTCGCTGCGCGCCCGCACCAACTTGCCGGCCTCGACGCCGGTGAGCTGGTCGGATCTCGAATCCATCGATGCGCCGCAGGACCTGAACTATTCCTCGCTGCCGGGGCTGCTCGCGACGTCAGGGGATCCATGGGCGGATATCGACGAGTTCGCGCGGGATTTGCCTGCCTTGAAGAACTAGGGTTCCTCGCCCCCATGAAATGGGGGAGAAGTGTCCGCGAAGCGGACGGAGAGGGGGCCAGCGCCAGCGGTTGAAGATGGCTTCTCTGGTCCAGCTTGGGATAGGTTTGCGCCATTCCCCCTCTCCGTCTCGGCTTCGCCGAGCCACCTCTCCCCCGCTCCGCGGGGGCGAGGAACCCAGGTTCTGCGACGCAGATACCGGACTCCATCGACGCTTCCGACAATTTGAATTATTCTCCACTCACGACCTCAAGGACGTAACGGAAGATTTCGTCAGGAATTTCCCTGTATCGTGCGGGGTCGGTGTAGGATTTGCGCAGCCTCGTTCGTCCTTCGGACGAAAAGCGCTGCAGAGAGTATGATCCCGAAAAGTGGGAACCGGTTTTCGGATAAGATCATGCTCAAGCTAAAATGTCAGTGCATGGCCGCGTAGGAGTGTTTCATGGCGCCCAGGGCAAGTTGGAAAGGTTATCTCAAACTCAGTCTGGTCAGCTGTCCGGTGCGGCTATACCCCGCCACCAGCGCCAGCGAGCGTATCAGCTTCAACCAGCTGCACAAGAAGACCCACAACCGCATCAACATGAAGCCGGTCGACCCGGAACTCGGGCTGGTCGAGCGTTCGGATCTGGTCAAGGGTTACGAATACGAGGACAAGCAGTACATCATCATCGATGATGCCGACCTCGATGCGGTGCGCATCGAATCCAACCACACGATGAACATCGAGGCTTTCGTCGACGAGGACGAGGTCGACGTCATCTATCAGGACGCGCCGTACTATCTGGCGCCCGATGGCGCGATGGCGGAAGAAACTTTCGCCGTGCTGCGCGAAGCGATGCGTAAATCCGGCAAGCTGGCGATTGCCCGCCTTGTGCTGTCCAGCCGGGAACGCGTGGTGACGATCGGCGCGCGCGAGAACGGCATGTTCGTGTGCACGTTGAGGAACCCGAACGAAGTGCGCGGCACGGCTGAGTATTTCGGCAATATCCCTGCCGGCAAGCCCGATGCGGAAATGCTGCAGCTGGCCGAAGCGCTGATCAAGCAGAAGGAAACCACCTTCGATCCCAAGAACTATGAGGACCGCTACGAGGCGGCACTCATGACGATGATCCGCGAGAAGCTGAAGGGCCACAAGCCGATCATCGCGGCGGCACCCGAGCGCGGCAATGTCATCAATTTGATGGATGCGCTGAAGGCCAGCCTGTCGCAGTCGAAGCCGCCTGCCAAGTCGAAGAGCAAGGCCGACGAGGTCGCCAAGCCCGCCGCCAAGAAGGTGGCAGCGGGCGGCGCTGCTGAAAATCCGCTGAAGGCCAATCTGCTGAAGGCGGTCGGCAAGAGCAAGAAATGACGGCACAAGCCGTCCTGGGCGCCGTCTTCGGCACCATCGGCGCGCTGGCGGCGTTCCCGATCAGGCTGGCAGCACGCGAAGTCGAGCGCCAGCACGGCCAGTTGCGGCGCGGTGTTGTCAGGCGCACCACGCATGTCGTGTTCGGGCGGACACTGTTGGCCAAGGCCGGGCTCTCCAGGAACGGTGACGCCGAAATCGAGCGCCGCGTCTCCGCCGAGCGCGCGGCTGGACGCGTACTTCTCAGTGAAAACGGCTTCCTGCGACTGCTCGGGCTGATGAAAGCGCCGGAAGCATCTTCGCTGTCGCGGCAATCGCTGATCGAGCAATCGCGGCTATCGGGCGCCGACCTCGACCTGCTCAGCCTGTTCGATGCGTTCGAGCATGACGCAGAACCCTATTCCTTCCGCGACCTGATCCTGGCGCGCAAATATGCCGGGCTTATAGCCGGCGGTGCGACATGGGGCGCGATCGCGCGCTCCGTCCATCGTTCGGGCCCGGTCGCTTCGCTGACCGCCAAGTCGCTCAATGTCGGCTCACAGCATGGGCGCGCTGACGCGATCTATCTCGACGGTGGCCAGAGCGAACTCGATGGGCAATTGCTGTTCGATTTGGGCAACGCCGGTTCAACTGGCGACGACACGCTGGAAGAATTGTTTGCCGAGGCGGAAGCGGCGGAGGAGGGCGGTGACCATGATGGAGCTGCCGCGCTCTACCAGCGCTGTCTGGCCATCGACCCGAGCGACGCGATTGCGGCCTTCAACCGCGCCAACTGCCTGCGCGCCGGCGGCCACGCGACGGACGCCGCGCACGATTATGCCCGGGCGATAAAACTCGATCCGGCCTTCGTCGAGGCCTGGTTCAACCTTGCCGGGCTGATGAGCGAGCAAGGCCGCGAAGCCTCGGCGCGAAGGCACCTGCAGAAGGCGATCGCGCTCGACAAGACCTATGCCGATCCGGTGTTCAACCTCGCCCGACTGGAATTCGACGCCGGCAATCTGCTGGAGGCGCGGCGGCTGTGGGCGCGGTATCTCGAGCTCGACGCGGAGTCGGAATGGGCTGGGGTGGCGGCCAAGGGGGTGCAGTTCGTGGATATGCAGCTGGCGCGGACGGCGGGGGTGAGGATTGATGGTCGCGCTTGAACACCCCCCTCTGTCCTGCCGGACATCTCCCCCGCAAGGGGGGAGATCGGATGGCACCACTGCTTTCGCTAACCATCAACTGTGCTGTGCAAGCGGGGCGGTGAAGCTGCCAATCTCCCCCCTTGCGGGGGAGATGTCCGGCAGGACAGAGGGGGGTGCGAAGGAACGCGACCTTTCCGGGAAGGCCGCCCCATGACCACCTTCCTCTTCGACGGCCACGACACCGCCCCCGTCACCATTCTGCTCGCCCATGGCGCCGGTGCGTCGATGGATTCGCCCTCGATGACCGCCACCGCCAAGGCGCTGGCCGCGGCCGGCTTCCAGGTCGCGCGCTTCGAGTTCCACTATATGGCCGCGCGCCGCTACGGCCATCGCAAGCCACCGCCGCGGGCCGAGACGGTGAACCCGGAATATATCAAGGCGATAGCCGACCTCAGGGCTAAGGGCGTGACCGGCCCGCTCATCATCGGCGGCAAGTCGATGGGCGGGCGGGTCGCTTCGATGGTCGCCGACGAGATGTTTGCCAAGGGCGAGATTTCAGGGCTGGTCTGCCTCGGCTACCCCTTCCACCCGCCGGCCAAGCCCGAGCAATTGCGCACCAAACACCTTGCCGACCTCAAGACGCCAACGCTGATCTTCCAGGGCACACGCGACGAGTTCGGCACACAGGACGAGGTTGCGACTTACGACCTTTCCGACCGCATCGAGGTCCACTGGTTGGAGGATGGCGACCACGACCTGAAGCCGCGCAAGAGCGTCTCGGGTTTCTCCGCCGCCGATCATCTGAAGACGCTGGCCGAGGCGGTGAAGGCGTGGTCGGGCCGGATCGTTTCCTGAAGCGATGAAGGTTGCCTCGTTCAACATCAACAACATCAACAGCCGGCTGGACAATTTGCTGGCGTGGCTGGCGGCGGCAAAGCCCGATGTCGTCTGCCTGCAGGAGTTGAAGGCGCGCGACACGCAGTTTCCGCGCTCTGCTCTAGCCGCGGCCGGCTATGGCGCGGTGTGGAAGGGCGAGCCGACCTGGAACGGCGTCGCCATTCTCGCGCGGGGCTCGGAACCGGTGCTGACCCGCGATGGCTTGCCCGGCGATGATGCCGACAGCCAGAGCCGCTACATCGAGGCGGCGGTGAACGGCATTGTCATCGCTTGCCTCTATGCGCCGAACGGCAATCCGCGGCCCGGCCCGAAATTCGCCTACAAGCTGGCATGGCACGCGCGACTGGAGGCGCATGCCGAACAGTTGCTCGACACCGGCCTGCCAGTGGTGCTGGCCGGCGATTACAACATCGTGCCCGAGCCGCGTGACATCTATGCCACCCACTCCTATGACGACAACGCGCTGGTGCAGCCGGAAAGCCGGGCTTCCTTCGCTGCCTTGATCGAGCAGGGCTGGACGGACGGCCTGCGCAAGAAGCATCCGAAGGAAACGCTCTACACATTCTGGGATTATCGCCGCAACCGTTGGCCACGCGACGCCGGGCTTCGGCTTGACCACATCTTGCTGTCGAAGAAACTGGCACGGCGCCTGACCGCCGCCGGCATCGACCGCGACGTGCGCGGTGAGGACGGCGCCAGCGACCATGCGCCGGTGTGGGTGGAGCTGAAATAGGCGATTGGTCCAAGCCATTTGCGGCGGGCGCGTTGGAGGCGACGGATCAAAGATCCTCTCGGTGATGAGGAACGGACACGGGCGCCCACAGCAGGCTCTTGGCGACACGCGCTTGCCGCTGATAGTCTCGACCCTGATGACCGCATTGCACATGCCTTGATCGTCTCCCCTGCCGTGCTATGTAAAAACCATGTCAGCACCCAGCCTCGCGGCCAACGCGCCGCTCATTGTCATCGATCTCCAGACCGGCATGTTCGACGGTGTGCACGAGCCGCCGATCCATGATGCGCCAGGCATTGTCGAGCGTGCCCGAGCGGTGATCGACTGGGCGCGGCGCAACGGGCGCAAGGTTGCTTTTGTCAGGCACGATGGACCCGTGGGCGATCCGCTGGCGCCGGGTGAATCGGGATGGCCGGTGTGGCCGGCACTTGGTCAGGCCGAGAACGAGCCGACCTTTGCCAAATCCGTGGGCGATGCCTTCAGCAATCCCGCCTTCGGCGACTGGGTTGCCGGGCAGGGCGCTGGCGCGGTCATACTGGTGGGCGCGCAGACCGATTTTTGCGTAGCGGCGACGGTCAAGGGCGCGATGGCCAGAGGGCTTGGCGTGACCGTGATTTCCGATGCCCACAGCACGCTGGACAATGCTAGCGAGAGTGCCGAGCAGGTCATCGCCCGGCACAATGGCGAATTCGCCGAGGCCGGCGTCAATCTGGTGACGACAAAGGCGCTGGTCGGCGGCTGAATCTCTCACGAATTTGGCGGCGGGCTGTCTCTTCGCGCGGTGGATGACAGCGCCGGGCGCCTGCCGTGGTCGACGCGGACGGGGGGGCGCATGTTGGGATGGCTCGGGCGCCCGCGTCAACCAGGGCGGCTCGTACCGCCGCATTAGCAGCATTGCACATTGCACGCCGGCCGAAACTTCCGCGATAGCGGAATAGGCCCGGGCTAAAGTGCGGATTCGGTGCCCGAATCTCGGCGCGCCAAGAAACAGTTTCTCTTTCCCGCGGCATTGATCGCCGGCGGGCGAGCGGCGACGACTGGCGCTGCTGTATGTTCCCACCGGTGCATCCAGGCTCGATCAGTTTGCCGCTTTGCCATCCGCCGCCTGAATCGATCGGGCGGGCGGCGAAGACAGCGCGCGTTGATCCGATGGCGGCTCGCTGAAATAGAGAGAACTGCCCAGGACGAGGAACACGATGCCCACCGCCATCAACCCGACCATCAACACCGCAATCGCCGTACCCGGGCCGTGGCCTGTCTTGACGATGGTGGATCGATGGGGCATCGCGCTGTTCCTTTGAATTGGATGCCGGCTGTTGTCCTGCAAGGTCTTTGCGGACAAACGACAAGCGGCGCCCGATGTTCCCTTGTGCGGGCTTCAATCGGTCACGTCGGGCTTTTGCGTTTTCCTGTGGGACCAAGGTCTTGGCGGCCGGACGCAAAGGTCCAAGGGACCCTGTTCGGTTCCGGCAATGTCCATTGGACGTTCCATTATTTTAGTCAAAACTGATATAATGCTCGGGCTAAAAACTTAGCCGGCCAAGCGTCTTTCGCCAATAATTCGGGCATGGAAAATGTGGTTTTGGCAAGATGCCTCTCACTCCGAGGCATCGAGATCCGCTTCTGGAGCCCGACCAGTTCGCGTTCATCGGGGATAAGCGACGCCGCCCACCCAAGTGATCCGGCTTACGTCTCGTCGAACCGCCCCTCGCGGGTCGGATGGCGCTTGATCGCGGCTTCTTCCTCGTCGTCGGGCAGCGCTTCATCGCTGTTCTGGTAGGCGTTGTCGTCGTCTTCTTCGGGCTGTTCGCCATCCTTCTCGGTGTCATAGCGGACGTCGCCGTTTTCGGAGCCAGGCAGGATCTGGCCGCCCTTGACCGCGTCCCAATCCTGTTGCTCGATGGTCGGGCCATCGGCCCGCGTTGCATCATCTTCGATATCGGTGCGTGGTTTGCTGCGCGGTGCCATGCTTGCCTCCAATCCTTGAAAAGACTGGGGGCGAAACTCAGGGTGCCGGAGGTTTGTTCCCGCGCCCGACGTGCAAAGACTGGGCGTGGTTCCGGATTGCCGCCGGCTTGCACGTCAGCCTAGCCACCACCACCGGGATTGTCGACGGTGGCCGTATAGTTGGCGAACACGCGGTTCCAGTCGTGCTGGCTGCCCGGTGGACTGTTGGCCACCTTGCGCCAGAAATCGAGATGGCCCTTGTTGGCCTTGTTCATGATCACTTCCTGCATGTGGTAGGAAGGCAGGCCGAGCCTGTTCAGCGCGGCAAAGGTCGACCACGTACCGGTGCGGCCGAAACCGGCTCCGATCAGCTTGAGTGTCATTTCCCCATCCCAAAAGGACTGACATTCTCCGATATTCCAGTCCCTGAGGATTACGTTGCGCCTGGATGGGAAACAACGCAATAAAATTCTCATGACTGGTTGGTCGACCAGCGGATTGCGATGTGTCCGTCGTGGCCATCTTGTCTTGCTCGTGAGCAAGGTAAGTCCGGTGAACGGCGCCGCCGATCACGACAAACATCAAGGTGAAGAGCATTAATATCTGCCCCGGATAGGCAACTTACCCGTGAAGCCTGAGAGATATTCCGCGCCAATTTTCGAGCATCGTTACAACAACCATTGAATACCTGGCCAAGCTCGTGATGCCTTCAATTCTGGAATTTGGAATGGAACCCCGGACCGGCGGTGGAGTTTCCATGCAGGGCGGGGTTTCAGTTACCATAGGAGAATGGTCATGAAACTTTATCTTTCGAGCGCAGCGGCCGCGATCGTCCTGATGGGCGGTATCGGTGCGGCACTGGCGGAAAATGTCGTCGTCGTCCAGCCGGAGCAGGAGACGGTCGTTCGCGAATACATCAAGAGGGAGCCGCTTGCGTCGGTGAACCTTCTGGGCGTCGAACTCAAGCTCGGCTCGTCGGTGCCGGATACGGTCGAACTGCGTGAGGTACCTGACGTCAGATATCGCGTCGCCGTTATCAATCACAAGACGGTCCTGGTCGATCCAGACACCCGTCAGATCGTCGAGGTGCTGCGCTGAATGATGGCATCGACACAAAGGTTTCCCGCGTCGAACCTGCCTTGGGAAAAAGCCCGTCACGACCTGGCAGCCGTGGCGGGCTCTATTTTTGAGGCCAGCCATGGGTCGGGCGGGAGCATCGATCGCCTCGGCCTGCGCGATCGGCCGCATGCATTGGACTGGCAAAGTCGTCCGCCAGGGTGCAGGGTTGCAGTCGTGCGAAACGTTCGTAAGCTGGCATGTTGATGCCTCGCATGCGCGCCGGCCGGCCGAGATTTGAAAGCCCTTCGATGACCATCTCGCCCATCGAGACTATTGGCGATGACGCTCCGCGCATCCTGCTTCTGCTTGGCAGTGCGCCCGACGCGGTGCGTTGCGAGCCCTGGCCGAAGCAGGCGTTCAGCCGGATCGTCGCCATCAACAATGCCTGGCGGGTGCGCCCCGACTGGGATTTCCTCGTCCATGCCGGCGATTTCCCGTCGGAGCGGCTGCCCCACGACGCGACCTTGCGACAGGCTCAGATATTCAGCGCCACGCAATATGTTCCGGCGCAAAACACCTTCGGCGGCTTCGTCTATGCCGGCGCCACGATGGCGCTGACCGCTGCCTATTGGACCATTCACAGCCAGAAGCCCGATGTGCTGGCATTCCTGGGCTGCGACATGATCTACGACCGGCCGGACAAGACGCATTTCTATGGTATCGGCCGTCCCGATCCGTTGCGCGATGACGTCACTTTGCGCAACCTCGAGGCCAAGTCGGCACGCTTGCTCGTTCAGGCGCTGAAACACGGCTGCCTGTGCATCAATCTGTCCGACCTGCCGCGCAGCCGGCTGGTCTTTCCCAGGCTCGCCTTCGACGAACTTGGCGGCCTTTCGCACGCGCGGATTGCCGACATGAAGGCGGACATTCTTGGCAACATCCGGCTCGACAAGGCCGAAAGGGCCGAGGAGATCGAGAGGGACCTCGGCTATTTCTACGAAGACGGTATGTACTGGAACCATCTCGACGAGATCGACGAGACGTTTCTTGCCGACATCGACAGGCTGTGGATGTCGGCCGTCGAGTAGAGGCGGGCGGGTTGAAGCTGCCGACCTCCCAATGGGGAGGGAGATCGGCCCCGTTGTCCGCTAAGCTTACTCCGCCGCCAGCCTGTCCTGCGTCTTTGTCTCGAAATCGCTGGCGTCGTGGCGCTCGTGCAGTTGCATGGCAGGCTCGCCGAAGGCACGGTTGACCATGCGGCCGCGCTTGACCGCCGGGCGTGCGTCGATCGCCTGGGCCCAGCGCTGCACATTCTTGTACTCCTGCACGGACAGGAACTCGGCGGAATCATTGTACATGCGGCCGAGCGCCAGCCCGCCATACCAGGGCCACACCGCCATGTCGGCAATGCTGTAGTCCTTGCCGCCGAGATATTCCGTCTCGGCCAGCCGGCGGTCGAGCACGTCCATCTGGCGCTTCACCTCCATCGAGAAGCGGTCGATGGCATATTCGAACTTTTCCGGCGCATAGGCGTAGAAATGGCCGAAGCCGCCGCCCAGATACGGCGCCGAGCCCATCTGCCAGAACAGCCACGACAGCACTTCGGCGCGGGCCGGCTGTTCGCTGGGAAGGAATTCGCCGAATTTTTCGGCGAGATAGACCAGGATCGAGCCGGATTCGAAGACGCGCACCGGCGTCTTGCCGCTGCGGTCCATCAGAGCGGGAATCTTGGAGTTGGGATTGACCTCGACGAAGCCGCTGCCGAACTGGTCGCCATCGTTGATGCGGATCAGCCAGGCATCGTATTCGGCGCCCTTGTGGCCGCGTGCCAAAAGCTCCTCCAGCATGACGGTCACCTTGACGCCGTTCGGCGTCGCCAGCGAATAGAGCTGCAGTGGGTGCTTGCCGACGGGCAGTTCCTTGTCATGCGTCGGGCCGGCGATCGGCCGGTTGATGCTGGCAAAGGCGCCGCCACTGGGCTTGTTCCATGTCCATACTTTCGGCGGGGTGTAGTCGGTCATCTCGGGGCCTCGTGTTCGGGGGGCTTGTGGAAAGGATGGGCAGATCCATCTACAACTAGGGCTGCGGATCGGGAAGTTCAACTTGCGTTGAACTATTGGTTTATGCCGGCGCCGCGGCGAGCTTCTCCTCCGCAAGGGGGAGCAGGTCAGCACTACACCCCTTGCACCATCTCCCATGCGGCATAGGTATAAGAGACATCGCCTCGCCAGAGCATTGCACGCAGGACAAAAGCATGACCATCAATCCCAATCCGCGCTCCGTCGTTGCCGTGCGGGCCACCGTTCCCGAAGATGCCTTTACGGCCGGGGCGCTCGGCACGCTCAGGGAAGGCAGCGGCGTCGTCATTCGCAATGACGGTTTGGTGCTGACCATCGGCTATCTCATCACCGAGGCGGACGAAGTCTGGCTGACCAGCCATGACGGCCGCGTCGTTCCCGCGCATGCGCTGGCCTATGACCAGGAATCGGGCTTCGGCCTGGTGCAGGCGCTGGCGCCGCTCGGCCTGCCGGCCGTGGCGCTGGGCGATGCCGGCAAGGCCAGGATCGGCGACGCGGTCGTGCTGGCCGACGGCATCGGCCAGTCGGTGCAAGCCAAGATCGTCACCAAGCAGGAATTCGCCGGTTATTGGGAGTATCTGCTCGACGAGGCGATCTTCATTGCGCCGGCGCACCCGTCCTGGGGTGGTGCCGGGCTGTTCGGCGCTGACGGCTCGCTGCTCGGCATCGGGTCGCTGCGCCTGCAGATGAGCCGCAACGGCGAAGTCGCCGACATCAACATGGTGGTGCCGATCGATCTTTTGCCGCCCATTCTCGACGATCTGCTGACGCGCGGCCAGGTGGCCAAGCCGCCGCGCCCGTGGCTCGGCGCCTTGTCGGCCGAAAGCGACGGCAGAGTGGTGGTGATGAGCGTCACCGAAGGCGGCCCGGCAGCCAAGGCCGGCCTGCGCGAGGGCGACATCATCTCCGACATTCGCGATGGCGCGGTCGACGGGCTGGCCGATTTCTACCGCAAACTGTGGGAGAGCGGCTCGGCCGGTGCCGAGATCCCGATGCGGGTGCTGCGCGATGGCCGCGAAACCTGGCTGCGCGTCAAGTCGGCCGATCGCGGCAGTTTTCTGAAAAAGCCGCAGTTGCAGTAGGCGCGTCAGCCACGCGATGCATCCAAGACTGCTCAAGACCTTCCTGGCGGTGGCACGAAGCCGCAACATCACACGCGCAGCCGAGGCGATCCATCTCGCACAATCGAGCGTCAGCGACCAGATCCAGGCGCTCGAAACGGAGCTTGGCGCCGTCTTGTTCACGCGTGCGAAGTCAGGCCTCGAGCTGACGCCGGCAGGGCTGGCGCTGAAGCCTGTCGCCGAGGATTTGTTGCGGCTCGATGGCGAGGCGCGCGCGGCCGTGCAGGCGGCGGCCGGGCAGACAAGCGGGCAGGTGACCATCGGCGCGCTGGAAACGATCGCCTCGGTCCGGCTGGCGCCCTGGCTGGCTGGGTTCCAGGCCGTCCATCCCGACATCACAGTGCGGATGAAGGTGGCGGGCAGCGGCACGCTGCTGCGCCTTCTGGAAGACGGCGAGATCGATGTCGCATTCTGCTTCGATCGTCGTGATGGGAGCAAGAACGTCTCCGATGAACGCTTCGTCAGGCGCACGATGGCGGCCGAACCGCTGGTGCTAGTCGCGGCTCCGGGGCAGGACAGCGCGGAGCATGACCTGGCCGCGCTTGCCGCACTCTCCTTCGTGGCCACGGAGCCCGGATGCGTCTACCGGCATATGTTCGACACGGCCTTTGCCGAGGCGGGCGTTGCCGCCCCAAAACTCGCCGTTGAAGTCGGCAGCATCGGCGCAATCGCGCGGCTGGTGGCAGCGGGCGCGGGGCTTGGCCTCGTGCCACGCCTTGGCGTCACGGATGCGCTCGCGCGTGGCGACATCGTTGAAATGCCGTGGCCCGGCGGGCTGCAGACTGCGGCGCTGGCAATGATCTGGCGACGTCGGCGCGTCCAGCCGCCGGCACTCAGGCAATTGCTCACTGCTGCGCGCAACACGCTGGTGCCGGTCCTGCCGTCCGCCAAGGCTGGTTCAGGACTTGAATCGGCGAACCGCCCCAAGGCCTTGTTTGCAAATAACTCCTGACGGAAGCAGCGGCGGCTCAGACGAGCCGATGGCCGCCCTCGACATGCAGCGTCGTTCCCGTCGTAAAACCGTTGCCGATCAGGAAGGTGATGGCGTCGGCTATGTCATCGGGCTGGCCGATCCGCCCGACCGGCAACCGCTCGGCCATCGCGGCCAGCGTCTCGTCCTTGCGATCGCCGGCCACCTGCGCCCAGATCATTGTGTCGACCCAGCCGGGTGAGACGGCATTGACGCGAATTGGCGCGAGCTCCACCGCCAGCGCCCGCACCAGCCCTTCGAGCGCCGCATTGACTGCGGCAACGACGGAGCCGCGCGCGGCCGGCCGGTAGGCCGCGATGCCGGAGACGAAGGTCATCGAGCCGGTCGCTGCCAGCCGTGGCGCGCCGTGCTTGGCGAGCAGGAGGGGGCCGTAGAGCTTGCTCTCGACCACCCTTTGCGCCGCCTTCAGGTCAAGCTCCGGCAACAGCTGGTAGGCGCCTTGGATGTCGGCCGCGGTGCTGACGATGTGATCGAGCCCGCCGATCCGTGTGAACAGTGCCGCGACCTGGTCCTCCCGGGTGATATCGGCGACAGCTACCTGCAGGCCGGAGGGATTGCCCAGCGCCTCGCGCGCCTGTTGCAGCCGGTCCTCGCCGCGCCCGGCGATGATCACCTCGGCACCGGCCTCGGCGCAATGCCTTGCCAGCGCCAGACCCATGCCGGAGCCGCCGCCGACGATCAGGATTTTCTGATTTGAGATGCTCATTTCGCTTTGCCTTTGTTTGGATGGACAGGGGCACGCAATTGGCAGTTCGGCATGGGCCAAGGGAAACGGAAGAAGCCGATAGCATCATCGGCAATGCCGATGGCGCTATCGGCGCGAGCATCGTCTCGCTCAGCGCACCAGCGGACTTTCCCAGACGACGAACAGCAGCGCTTTCAACTGGGCAAAGCGGTCTGGCCCGAGTTCGGTGCGCCACTCCTCCTCGATGTCGCGCAGGATATCGACCATCTTCCAGAAGGCGGCGTGGCCACGTTCGGTGGACCGCACCACGCGCGCGCTGCCGTCGCCGGGAATGTCTGAGCGGATGAGATAGCCGTAACCTTCGAGACTGCTGAGCAGCTGGTTGACGGCCTGCTTGCTCATGCCGGCACGCTCGGCGATGGTGCCAGGCCGCGCGCCGTCCGGGCCGGGAAACTGCAGCACCGCCATGTGCGGCAAGCGCAATTCGTCGAAACCGGCGGCGTTGAGTTCCTTGATCAGCCGCCGCTGGATCGCTTGTGCCGGCACGCGCAGCAGGGCGCCGATCAGCAGGTTTTCGGTCTTGGTCTGCAGAACTTCCGTCGAGGTGGCCATTGACGATCCGGTAAATTGAGTTTACTGATAGCTAGTAAATGTAATTTACCGGAGGGGTTTGCGCAATGTCAGTCATGAATCTTCAGGTCAATCCAGCCAATGAGACCATCGGCGACAAAGGGCTGTCGATTCGTTTCCTGGTGACGGGCGACAGTTCGAACGGCAGCATCGCCGCCTTCGAGTTGAAGGTGGCTAGCGGAATGCGGCTGCTGGCGCCGGCGCACAGCCATGATCACTACGAAGAGACGATCTATGGCATTGACGGGGTGCTGACCTGGACCGTCGACGGCAAGGCGATCGAGGTCGGCCCGGGCGAGGCGCTGTGCATTCCACGCGGCGCCGTCCACCGGTTCGACAACATGGGCATCAAGGACGCGACGGCGCTTTGCGTCGTCACGCCGGCGGCGATCGGCCCCGACTATTTCCGCGAGATCTTCGCCATGTTCTACGCCGCCGCCGGCGGTCCGCCGGACAAGGCCAGGATGATGGACATCATGCGCCGCCACGGGCTGACGCCGGCAGCACCGCCGCCGGCATAAAGCGCGACCTCGCCCTCTTGCCGTCGGCGGAATTGCCAATCTCCCTTGTGGGGGAGATATCCGGCAGGACGGAGGGGGTGCGAAGGAACGCTGTACGCCCCCGACAGCTTGCTGACGGAAACTGACAGCAATTCATGCCACGATGCTGGCCGATGACGATAGGCGCGATGCTGGAGGCGGGACGATGAAAGCGATGGCGCGGACGGCACCGAACGGGACGGTCGGCTGATGGCCCCGGTCAAGGTCGATCCCGACAAGGTCCGGGAGTTTCCGGATCCGGAAAGCTTCTATGCCTGGCTCGGCAAGCACCACGCCACGGAAACAGAAGTGTGGATCAAGATCCACAAGGTGGGGTCGGGATTGAAGTCGATCACGCCCAAGGAAGCCATCGACGTCGTTTTGTGCTTCGGCTGGATCGACGCGGTGCGCAAGGGGCTGGATGAGAAGAGCTTCCTGCAGCGCTACACGCCGCGCGGCAGGAAGAGCATCTGGAGCAAGATCAACATCGACAATGTCGCGCGGCTGGTCGCGGAGGGCCGCATGACCGAACATGGGCTCAAACAGGTCGAGGCGGCCAAGGCCGACGGACGCTGGGCGCGTGCCTATGGCAGCGGCAAGGAGATGAAAATCCCCGACGACCTGCAAGCGGCGATCGACGCTGAGCCGGCAGCGAAGGCGATGCTTGAAAAACTCAGCGCGCAGAACCGTTTCTCGCTCGCCTTCCGCACCCACAACATGAAGACCGAGGCTGGCCGCAAGAAGAAGATCGCGACCTTCGTCGACATGCTGAAGCGCGGCGAGACGATCTATCCGCAGGGTAAGAAGTGAGCCCCTCAGGCGCCCGGTCAGAGATCGCATGGCGCGCCGCCAGCCGATACCCCGCGTTTATCGAGATATTCGTCAAATGCTGACGTATGACGCGAGAGGATTTAATCCACAGGGCAAGAAGTGAGGTTTGGGACGGGGTGGTTGGGATACGTTGGCGCTTGAACACCCCCTCTGTCCTGTTGGACATCTTTCTCCTGAAGTGATCGATATCCGGGAGCATCCGCATATGAATACGCGCTCCAACAAGGTCGTCCTCGTCACCAGTGACGAGCGCAAATTTTCACGGCAGGCCGGCTTTCATCGATGTCGGGCGTTGCGTGAACCGCTTCAGTATCTGAATCGTGAGATTGCTCTAACTGCTTGCTTTCGCGTGACCCGTTGGCCGGCGTGTCGCGCATCGGGCGAGAGAACGACATCGCCGGTGGACGAAGGATAGCACGGCGGCTACCTTTTCGAGAGCCGCGACGATCGAGCGGCAGGACTGGTCGCTGGGAGTCGTTGCCGTTGAGAACAGTTGCTTCGTGGACGACGGCGCTGGTTCTCATTGTCGTCGTCGCGTGTGTCGGGGCCGGCGCCGCGCTTGCCCAGACTTCTCCCGACCTGGCTTCACCTCCCAGCCCGTCATCGAAAGAGATATCGGTCGGGATAAAGGAGGCGCCGCCTTTCGCGTTCAAGCTGCAGGACGGCAGTTGGTCCGGATTGAGCATCGACCTCTGGCAGAAAATAGCCGCGCGGCTCAACCTTCGCTTCCGCTATATCGAGGTGCCTGCTGTACAGGACCAGATCGATGGCGTCGTCGGTGGTAAGTTCGATGCGGCGATGGCCGCGATCACGGTCACGGCCGACCGCGAAAGGGTCGTCGACTTCACGCAACCCTTTTTCTCGACCGGGCTCGGCATCGCGACACCGCTCAACAATCAACCGTCATGGCGGCCGGTGCTGCATGCGCTGACCTCGTTCGGCTTCCTGCAAGCGGTGCTGGCGCTGATCGTCATATCGGTCGTGGTCGGCGTTCTGATCTGGATGTTCGAACGCCGACACAATGATGATTTCGGCGGCGGCGTCGCCAAGGGCCTGTTTTCCAGCATGTGGTGGTCGACCATCGCCGCGACACAGGCCAGCACCGGCGACTTCGGTCCGCGAACCGTGCCGGGACGCGTGCTGGCCGCGCTCTGGATGATCGGATCGATCATTGCGATCGCAGTGTTCACCGCGGGCGTCACATCGGTGCTGACGGTAACGCAGATGGAAGGATTGGTGCAGGGCGAGAGCGACCTTGCCGCGGTCAGGGTCGGCGCGGTGCAGAGTTCGTCGACGGCGTCCTATCTGGATTCGACCCAGATACGCCATCAGGATTTTGCCTCTGTCAAGGAAGGCCTCGATGCGCTGCGTGCCGGCAAGATCGATGCGCTGGTCCACGACAAGCCGCTGCTTGGCTGGCTGGTGGGGCAGAACTACGCAACGAGCCTGCAGGTTCTCGACGCGACCTTCGACCAGCAGCAATATGCCATTGCGCTGCCGCTCGGCAGCCCGTTGCGCAAGTCTCTCGATGTCGCCTTGCTGCAGACTATCGAAAGCGACTGGTGGAAGCAGGCCGTTTTCCAGTATCTGGGCGAGAAATAGCCAGGCGGGAAGCTGGGAGAGGCGCACAAAAAAAGACCGCCCTCGCTTTCTGCGAGTGGCGGCCTTGGGAGGAAGTCCGAGCAATTCCAGGAAAAGTGTGAAGCGGTTTTCCGTCCGGAATTGCGTCAAAACAAAAGCTCGATCAAGCCGCCTTGGCGTGCTTGACGGCAGATATCACTGGTTCAGGTCGACCGGCGTCACTCCAAGCAGCTTCAGGGCGTTGGCGAAGGTCCGGATGCCCTGTGCCTGCTTGCGCTCGGCACAAAACCGGTTCGCCTTGTCCTGGAGCGCGGTTGCCTCGGCGATCTCCCTGGCATTGGCACCAGGATCGGCTTTCGTTTGAATGGCCCCGTCGAGTTGAAGACCGAGCCGGCTGCAATATTCGCTCCGGGTAACCGCGGCTTCCGCACCCGACTGTGCGACCGCAAGCACGGCGAGCGAAATGCCTGTCAGGGCACCCATCCATCCGGTCGAACGTCGTTGCATGTTTCGGGACCATCCTTGCGTTGTGCCGCAGCCAGCTTCGGCCGCCGCGGGGACGGTTATGACAGGCGATGTTTTCGCGAGTTTTTCCGCAGTGTTGAATCTTGTTTCTGGAGTGTGTCTGGGGGTGAAGCTGCCAATCTCCCCCCTCGTGGGGGAGATGCCCGGCAGGGCAGAGGGGGGCGCGAAGGATCACCAGGTTCGTTAGTATCGCGATAGGTATAAACTCTTCGGCGTAGATCGATGGATTGAGACGCCGGCGGGACAACGCCCCCCTCTGGCCTGCCGGCCATCTCCCCCACGAGGGGGGAGATCGGCTGTATGCGGCGCTTGCGCCTCTTCCTTTGCGGCCATCCTTCGCGTAAGGCGCCGGGCAAATCCTTTTGTCGCAGGCATTCTCCCGGAAACCGCATGATCAGACTTGAAAGCATCAGCAAGCAGAACGGCCGTCAGCTTGTCTTCGTCGAGGCGTCGGCGGCCCTGCAGAAGGGCGAGAAGGTCGGCCTTGTCGGACCCAATGGCGCCGGCAAGACGACGCTGTTTCGCATGATCACCGGCCAGGAGCAGCCCGACGAGGGTCAGGTGCAGGTCGATCGCGGCGTCACCATCGGCTATTTCAGCCAGGATGTCGGCGACATGGAAGGCCACAGCGCGGTGGCCGAAGTGATGAACGGGGCAGGGCCGGTGAGCGAAGTCGCTGCCGAAATGGCAGCGCTCGAGGCAGCCATGGCCGATCCCGACCAGGCCGACCAGATGGACGAGATCATCGAAAAATATGGCGAGGCGCAGCACCGCTTCGAGGAGCTCGACGGCTATGCACTGGACGGCCGCGCCCGCGAAGTGCTCGATGGTCTCGGCTTCTCCCAGGAGATGATGGACGGCGATGTCGGCAAGCTGTCGGGCGGCTGGAAGATGCGCGTGGCGCTGGCCCGCATTCTTCTGATGCGGCCCGATGCGATGCTGCTCGACGAGCCGAGCAACCATCTCGACCTGGAAAGCCTGATCTGGCTCGAATCCTTCCTGAAGAACTACGACGGCGGCCTCTTGATGACCTCGCACGATCGCGAATTCATGAACCGCATCGTCAACAAGGTGGTCGAGATTGATGGCGGTTCGCTGACGGCCTATTCGGGAAACTACGAATTCTACCAGCAGCAGCGGGCGATCGCCGACAAGCAGCAGCTGGCGCAGTTCGAGCGCCAGCAGGCGATGCTGGCCAAGGAGATCGCCTTCATCGAGCGCTTCAAGGCGCGCGCCTCGCATGCCGCGCAGGTACAGAGCCGGGTGAAGAAGCTGGACAAGATCGACCGCGTCGAGCCGCCCAAGCGCCGCCAGACCGTATCCTTCGATTTTCAGCCGGCGCCGCGCTGCGGCGAGGACGTGGTCACGTTGAAGAACGTCCACAAGGGCTATGGCAGCCGCTCCATCTATGAGGGGCTCGACTTCCAGGTCCGCCGCCGCGAGCGCTGGTGCATCATGGGCGTCAACGGCGCCGGCAAGTCGACGCTCTTGAAGCTGGTCGCCGGTGCTTCCGAGCCCGACAACGGGACGGTCGCGCGGGGGCCTAGTGTGAAAATGGGCTATTTTGCCCAGCACGCCATGGAAGTACTGGAAGGCGAGCGCACCGTGTTCCAGACGCTGGAGGACGCGTTCCCGCAAGCCGGCCAGGCGCCGCTCAGAGCGCTCGCCGGCTGCTTCGGCTTTTCCGGCGACGAGATCGAAAAGAAATGCCGCGTCCTGTCAGGCGGCGAGAAGGCGCGGCTGGTGATGGCGCTGATGCTGTTCGACCCGCCGAACCTTCTGGTGCTGGACGAGCCGACCAACCACCTCGACATCGCCACCAAGGAGATGCTGATCACCGCACTGTCGCAGTATGAAGGCACCATGCTGTTCGTTTCGCACGACCGGCATTTTCTGGCAGCCCTTTCCAACCGCGTGCTGGAGCTGACGCCCGAAGGCATCCACACCTATGGCGGCGGCTATACGGAATATGTCGAGAGGACGGGGCAGGAGGCTCCTGGGTTGCGAAGCTAGGGAGACGGCGGCTATGTGTGAGGAAGAGGTCCACGTACTCTCCACAATGCGTGGGAAAGGCTCCGGCATGAGAATTGCAATGTCGGTCGCATTGGCCGCGACCCTGGCGGGATGCGCGACCTCTCCGGTCGACTATGGGACGTCGCTTTCGCAGCAAGACCAGAAATGGGCATCGCCCGAATGCCAGCAAGCCCGCGTGGCGGCCTCGGACTACGAGGTTCGCGAGAAAGAGCATCCCGGATGGGGTTTCGGCGTCTTGCTTGGCCCGTACTCAATGGGGCTCGTTGCAGCCATCAAGGAGCATGAGCAGAAGGAACGAAAGCTGTTTGCCCGCGAGGTGCACCTGCAATGCTCGAGCCTCCCCCTGCCGAAGGAGTTGCAGGGTGATCTAAACCCCGCGAGTGCTCAGACGAAATATCCGTAGCCACGACCGACAGGCCAGGTCCTGGTCGTCGATGACAGCGAGGCGGTTGTCCGATTATCCCCCAGCCAGCCGCGGCAGCAAGAAAATCTCCGCCCCCTCCGGCAGCTTCTTCGACCAAGTGTCGCGATAGATCGTCCCGTCGATGGCGACGGCGATGCCTTTGTCGATCAAGGGCTCAAGGCCGGGATACTGTTCAGCCAGCTTCCTGAACAGCTCCCTTATGTCCTTGGCCTCGATCTCGACCTTGTTCTTGCCTCCGGCGACAGCACCTAGCGATCCCCAGAGCGTCACTTCGACCATCAGCCTGCCCGTTCCTCCAGCGCCGCCAGAATGCGCGGCGGCGACATCGGGATATGCGTCATCCGCACGCCGACCGCATTCGATACCGCATTGGCGATCGCAGCCAGCGGCGGCACGATCGAGGTCTCGCCGACACCGCGCACCCCGTATGGGTGGTTGGGGTTGGGGATTTCGAGGATCTGCGTGTCGATCATCGGCAGGTCAGAGCAGACCGGGATGCGATAGTCGAGGAAGCCGGGATTCTGGAGCCGCCCGTCCTTGCCGTAGATATACTCCTCGTTGAGCGCCCAGCCGATGCCTTGCGCGGCACCGCCCTGGTACTGTCCCTCGACATAGGTCGGGTGCACCGCCTTGCCGGCATCTTGCACGACCGTGTAGCGCAGCACCCTCGTGGCGCCGGTCTCGGGATCGACCTCGATATCGCAGATATGGGTGGCGAAGGAGACGCCCGCGCCGTCGGCGACGAGTTCGCTGTGGCCGGCGATCGGTCCGCCAGTCTTGCCCGACTCCACCGCGATCTCCTTCAGCGACAGCTTGCCGAGATTGCCATGCTTCTCGCCCTTGGCGATCGCGTGGCCCTTTTCCCAGACCACGTCGTCGACGGAAATATCCCACATCTGCGCGGCGCGTTCCCGCAGGATCTTGATCGCGTTGCGGGCGGCCGAGATCGTCGCCATGGAGGACGAGAAGGTGCCGCGGCTGCCGTCCGTCATGTCGTTGTAGCCGAGGCTGGAGGTATCGGCGACGATCGCCTTGACCTGGCTATAGTCGATGCCGAGTTCTTCCGCCGCCACCAGCGACAGCGACGCGCGGGAACCACCCACATCGACCGTTCCGACGGCAAGCGAGACGGAGCCGTCCATGCCGATGTTGAGGTCGGTGCAGGTCTGGCCGCCGAAGTTGAACCAGAAGCCGCAAGCCATGCCGCGGCCCTGGTTCTTGCCCAGCGGCGCCTTCATGTGCGGATGGCTCTTCACCGCCTCGAGCGTCGGCCCGATGCCGATCGGGCCGTAGACGGGGCCGTAGGAGGATCTGGTGCCTTCCTGGGCGGCGTTCCTGATCCGGAACGCGACTGGGTCCATACCGACCTCCTTGGCCAGCTCGTCGATCGCGCTTTCCACCGCGAACGCCGCCATCGGCGCCGACGGCGCGCGATAGGCGGCGGTCTTCGGCCGATTGACCAGCACTTCGTAGCCAACTGTCTTGACGTTCTCGAGCTTGTAGCAGGCAAACGCGGTCATGGCGCCGATCTCGGCCCACATGCCGGCATAGGGGCCGCAGGAATAGCGCAGCGTCGCCTCGGCGGCGGTGATCGTGCCGTCCTTGCGGGCGCCGATCCTGACATCAATCGATGTGGCGCTTGTCGGCCCGGAAGCGCGGAACACCTCGTCGCGCGTCATCACCAGCTTGACCGGGCGGCCGGCCTTGCGCGACAGCGCCAGTGCGACCGGCTCGGCCCAGACATGGGTCTTGCCGCCGAAACCGCCGCCGATCTCCGAGGAGGTGACGCGCAGCTTGGAAGCTTCCATGCCGAGCAACTGCGCACAGTGCTGGCGATAGACGAAATGGCCCTGCGTGCAGACCCAAAGGTCGGCGGTACCATCCGAGCTGACATTGGCCACGCAGGCATGCGGCTCGATATAGCCCTGGTGCGTCTGCCCGGTCTTGAACGAACGCTCGACGACGAAATCAGCCTCCCCGAAACCCGCCCCGACATCGCCGTGGCCGAACTGGCTGCGCTTGGAGATATTGGACGGCTTGACGGGCTTTTCCTCCAGGCCCTCGGTGAAGATCGTGTCGTTGATCAGCGGTGCCGTGTGCTTCGCCGCCTCGTCGACATCGGTGACATGCGGCAGAATCTCGTAGTCGACCTCAATCAGCTTCAGCGCCTGCCTCGCCGTGCGGGCGTCCACGGCTGCGACCGCGGCCACAGCATGGCCGTCATAGAGCGCCTTCTTGCGCGCCATGCAGTTGTCGAGGATGTCGTACATGGCGGAATCGCCATTTGTGAGGTCGGGCAGGTCGGCCGCGGTGATCACCGCCTTCACGCCGGGAAGCTTCTCTGCCTTCGACGTGTCGATCTTGCGGATCGTCGCATGGGCGTGCGGGCTTCTGAGGACGCGTCCGACCAGCTGGCCGGCCATGTTGAAGTCCGCACCGTAGCGGGCGCGGCCCGTCACCTTGTCGACGCCGTCGGGGCGGATCGGACGTGTGCCGACCGATGTGAAGTTGCGGGCCGAATAACGCGGATCGAAATTCATGGTCAGGCTCCTTTCATCACGGTGGCGGCGTCCTGGACGGCGCGCACGATCTTGTCGTAGCCGGTGCAGCGGCACAGGTTGCCGGCGAGGCCGAAGCGGATTTCCTCCTCGGTCGGGTCGGGGTTCTTGGCCAGAAGGTCCTTCGCCGCAATCAGGAAGCCGGGCGTGCAGATGCCGCATTGGAGTGCTGCGTGCTCGAGGAACTTCTGCTGCAGCGGATGCAATTTGTCGCCATGCGCCATGCCCTCGATGGTCTCGACGCGCCGGCCTTCAGCCTCCGCGCCGAGCACGAGGCATGAGCACACCAGCCTGTTGTCGAGGATGATGCTGCAGGCGCCGCAGTCACCGGTGCCGCAGCCTTCCTTGGCGCCCGTCAGCCCCAGGCGATCGCGCAGGACGTCGAGCAGCGTCTCGTCCGGTTGGCAAAGATACTCGACATTGTCGCCGTTGATTGTCGTTGAGACTGCAACACCAGCCATCATTTGCCTCCTGCACGTGCGTAGGCGGTCGTGGCGGCCCGCTTGGCCAGCACGCCCGCAACCTTTCTTCTGAATTCGATGGTGCCGCGCTTGTCGTCGATCGGACGGCAGGCGCCCGAGCAGACCTTGGCGAGCCGCTCCAGCGTCGCTTCGTCCAGCTTGGAGCCGACGAGAACCTCCGCCGCCTCTTCGACCAGAAGCACCGTCGCCGCCACGGCGCCCAGCGCCACGCGGGCCGATTTCACGACACCGTGCTCATCGAGCGTCAAATTCACGCCGGCGCTGACCACCGCGATATCCATCTCGGTGCGTGGAATGAAACGCAGATAGGCATCGCCCGAACGCGGCGCGCGCTTGTCGAGCAGGATCGCCTCGATGATCTCGCCTTTGGCCAAGGACGTCTTGCCCGGCGCGGTCGGTACGCTCTGCACGGGAATCGTGCGCCTGCCCGCCGGCCCGACGACCGATGCCCTGGCGCCGGCCGCCACCAGCGCCGGCACACTGTCGGCAGCCGGCGAGGCGTTGCAGAGGTTGCCGGTGATCGTGCAGCGTCCCTGTACCTGTTTCGAGCCGATCAGCTTGGCCGCTTCGACGACGCCAGGCCATGCCTTCTTCAGGGCAGCGCTCTCTCCCAGGACGGCGCAGGGGACCGCCGCACCGATGCTGAAGCCTTCAGGCGTTTCCCGGATCTCGCTCAGGCCGTCGATCGCCTTGATGTCGACGATCAGGTCGGGTTCGACAAAACCGCCCTTCATCCTGACCAGGAGGTCGCTGCCTCCCGCGAGGATGGCGGCCGTGCCAGCCGCACCGGCCAATTGGCCAACGGCATCTTCGATTGAAAGCGGACGTATGTAGCGCATCGTCTCCCCTTGGTTATCGCAATCTCAGCGACCGTTATAAACAGTCTCCTCATAATGGCTATCCGGTTCCTCATCTGCGGCGATTGGGCCAGAGGGCGCAAATAGACCGAACTGGCGTGCGTGCTGGGTGGCCGGAACCGGCTTCGAGGTGATTTTCGGGAAACTTCGGCTATGGATCAAGTACGCTCATTCGCCTATGTCCGTCTTTGGACCCGGAACGGCCTGTATCAGCGGTCGATGCGGCAGTGTTAACCGCCAATTGCGCGTCAAAGGCACGTTTGTAGGCGGGCCGCGCCTCGCCGCGGGCGACATAGGCTGAGAGGTTCGGATAGTCGTCCAGCATACCCGACGCTTTCAACCTGAGCAGCACCGACACCATCATCAGGTCGCCGGCGCTGAACGCGCCATCGAGCCAGTCGTCATCGCCGAGGCGACGGGAAAATTGGCCCAGCCGGTTACGGACGCGATCCTGGACGAGAGGCATGCGTTGCGCGGACCAGGACTTGTCGCTCTCAAAGAGCCAGGCGGTTCCGAATTCAAGGATCGGCGGCTCCATCGTGCTGAGCGCGGCGAACATCCACGTGATCGCGCGCGCCCGGGCATTCGCATCGTCCGGCAACAGGCCCGCATGGCGCTCCGCAATATGGAACACGATGGCCCCCGTCTCGAACAAGCCGAGGTCGCCCTCTTCGTAGGTCGGAATCTGCCCGAAAGGATGAAGCGCCAGATGTGCGGGCTCCTTCATCGCGCTGAACGAAACGAGACGAACCTCGTAGGGTTGGCCCACTTCTTCCAGCGCCCAGCGAACGCGCGTATCACGCGCCAGTCCCTTGCCGCCATCGGGCGACCGTTCGAAGGCTGTGATGGTGGCGGTCATTGGAAGGCTCCGGGTGAAGGGTTGGATATCCAGTTTCTGCTTTGCATCCAAAGGACGAACGACCGTCGTGGCTCCCGACATCCTACCTCGTTTTCTTTGGCCACGGGATTTTGCGCTCCGGACCTATTCCGGTTTGCCGAACCATCGCGAAGCGGCCTGAGCAGCTTCCTCGGGGCTTGGGTCAGCGTCAGCAGCCCAGGCGACGAAGCCATCGGGGCGTATGAGCACAGCACTCAAGCCCAACCGCTCCTTGTCACCCGCGACATAGGCGATCCGCCCCCTCCAGCGGCTTGCAAGCGCTTGAAGCGGAGACCTGATATCGAAGTCCAGAAGCAGGCCTCGCCCCTCCCTGAGGCGTTCGCCGAGCCTTGTCCCGTCTACCAGCTCGAAGTCGGGCGCGCCGCGGCCGACCAGTGGATGGGCACCGCTAAGATCGTAGCGGAGAGAAACACCCCACACGCGCTCGGCGAAGTATGTCGCGCCGTCGCTTGTGTCGATGAGATCACGGACGATGGCTTCGATCGCGCGCGAACTCCGGCTTGGCCGCATGAGGGCGACCTGGGCGCGCGACCAGTCGAGGACCTGCGCTCCCACCGGCTGCCGTTCGCTTCCGTAGCTGTCGAGCAGACCGGCCGGCGCATCGCCGCGGATCGTGGAAGCCAGCTTCCAGCCAAGGTTCATCGCATCGCCAAGCCCGAGATTGAGCCCCTGGCCGCCCAAGGGGGAATGGATGTGCGCGGCATCGCCGGCGAGCAGCACCCGACCTTTGCGGTAAGCCGTCGCCTGGTAGGCGCGATCCGTCCAGGTGGTGGCAAGCCGAAGCGCCGTCACTGTGACGTCGGTGCCGGAGATATGCCGCAACACCGCCTGCACCTGATCGAGCGTGATCGGCTGGGTTCGGTGGAATGTGCCGCCGTCGAAATCGACCATCGCGATCACTCCGGGCGGCGAGTAGGTATACATGCCTGTCGGCGTGTAGTGGCCGCCCACGCGGAGCTTGTCGGGATCGGCCATTTCGACTTCAACGGAATAGCCGGTGAACTCGGGATCGGTGCCGACGAACTCGAAGCCGCCAGCCTTGCGAACCGTACTGCGGCCGCCATCACAAGCAACGAGCCAGCGTCCGCGAAAAGTCCCGCCGCCGGCGCGAATGGTCACGTCTTCGCCCGATTGGTCGAAGTCTTCGACGCCGACGCCGCGCCTGATCTCGACCCCCATCGCGCTTGCACGAGCGGCCAGGACGGTTTCGAGGGACTCCATCTCGCCCGCCATGCTGGTGCCGGCCGGACCTGGCAGGCGATATGGCCACTTCGAGGTGTCGATGGTGTCGTGGTGGAACTGGATGCCGGCAAAATGGCCCCCGGGGCGGCGCGGCTGTTGCATCCAATGCGCGGCAGCCGATGCGCTGCTACCCAGGTTATCATTCGTGGGCGCCGCGATGTCGTTCAACAAGCCGCGACGGTGGAAGGCTTCAACGGTGGGCACTGTTATATAGCCCGTGTCGGAAAAGGCAGACTTACTCACCGCGTAGAGCCGGTCGGCATTTCAGCTCGCTGGCTGAACCAGTGCTTATGGTGGTGCGCGCCTACATGTCCCTGGCCGGATTTTCGAGGTCGGATTGATCGCGAAAGCCGCTCGCGGCACTCAGCCCGATCTGGCCGGCTGCCAGCTGCAAAAGTTGCACGCGCGAGGCGACCTCCAATTTACGATAGATGTTGTTCATATGGATTTTCAGCGTGCCTTTCGAGATGCCGATATCGAACGCGATGCGTTCGTACGGTGTGTCGGCGGCAACCAGTCGGGTGATCTCCATCTCTCGCCTGGTCAGCAGCGACGATAGTTTTTGCCATTTGACCCGCCGGGACGCCTCGTTGTGCATGGCCTTGCCGACAATCTCGGCCGGCAGCCAGCGGCCACCCGCGGCAACCTCGTGGAGGCATCTGAGCAGTGCCTCGACGGCGGTCTCCTTGAACACGATTCCGGCAACGCCAACCGCGACCGCGTCGTAGAGCTGGGCTTGCGAGGCACCGACCGTCAAAATCACGCAAAGCGTTGCAATGCCCTGCCTGCCGATTTCAGCAGCGATGTCGAGACCGCTCAGTCCCGGCATGCTGATGTCGAGCACGGCGACATCAGGCACGTCGCGCCGGATCATTGCCATGGCGACGGTGCCGTCCTGCGCCGAACCGACCACCCGGAAACCGGGATCGCGGGCAATCAGGTCGGTCAGGCCGTGGAGCAGCAGCGGATGGTCGTCAGCAACGAAAACCGTAGTGACCATCGTCAGCTCACCAGCAGCCGGCCTTTGGTGCCATGGCTCCATGCCGGAAAATTGTTATCGATGGGTGGCGACCAGCGCCCGTGCTCGGTCATGGCGTCTTCTCCCTTTGCGTGTCTCCACGACGCGCCAGTGACTGCTTCTCGCCGGAAGCGGGCATCGAAACCCGGTCCGCATCCCCCGAAGCGCGAGGCCATGCTGACAGAAGCAGCGCGGCTGCGCAAAACATTAGCAGTTGCTTAGTTAATCCTGAAGCGGCGCCTCTAGCAAGGCGCGCAACGTCGGATTGAAAGAAGACGTCGCTCAAGAGCGGTGATGCTTGTCTTCATCTTGAAAAAACTGCCGCCGCCGTCAGGAAAAGTTCGCAACTCGGCTCGTGAAATTCACTTACTGAAAATAATTGAGCCGGTATCGCGATATTATTCTTTAAGGGAAGAAGCAATTTTTCGAAATTAACGCTGCCTTGCTGTCTATAACCCGGGGTATATGGACGGGTGCATTGCAACCTGCGAAATATGGTTTGGGAAATATTAACGTCTGGGCGATCGTTGGGGATCGTGTAGGGGTTGGGGCTCTGGGTGTGGGTGTAGCAGTCAGTCTGACGACGGGCCAGTTCCGTCATCCGGGAACAACTGTGTCCGGCGAATGGGAGGCAGTCTTTCCGCCGGTCCTTTTCCTGTTCAAAGCTTTAGTCACGAAACGATTGCTCGCCGGCCTGGCCGCGTTTTGCGGACAGCCGAATGCCCTGCGCCGGCATCGCAATCAGGTTGGGGTAGACGGTGGCGGCTTGACTGCCGACCGTACATCAAAGTGGAGGAAGTAACATGGCGATCGATATCGGCGGTGACGCACTTCTCGAGGCAACAACCATAGGATCGGGAACCGGCAACTACGATTCCTTCCTGCGGCTGCAGGCGACAAATGTCGAGGAGGGCTTCAATACCGACGAGAACGGCAATGTTCTCGACAACAAAGCCTCCTTCACGCACAGCCTGCAATATGGCGATCTGGTTCCGATTATCGTCGATGGCGTCGAATACATCGAATTCCGGCTGGACCTCAACGAAAGCAACAACGCTACGAGCGGCGAGATCACGCTGACCGACCTGAAGGTCTATCTTTCCGGCTCCGGGGCCACCCTTGCCGACTACACTGCGGGGTTTGCCGGTTTCGACTCGGTCTACTCACTCGACACCTCGCATCTGCTGATCGATGCCAACCACGGATCGGGAACGGACGATTACCGTGTGCTGATCCCCGTCAGTTCCTTCACGGACGCCGGCGTCACCGCCGATTCCTATGTGACGCTGTTTTCGGGCTTCTCGGGATCAAACGGCGGTTTTGAGGAGTGGCGCACCACGACGACGCCCGGCACTGGCACCGATACCCCGGGAATCGGCATCGACAAGATCACGATCGACGACGCGGCATCGGGCGACGGCCTGACGGTGCTCGCCGGCGATGCGATCAGCTGGCAATACACTGTGAGCAACACTGGCAACGTCGCTTTGTCGAACATCGTCGTAACCGACGACCAGGGCGTGGTTGTGACGCCGGTGCTTGGCGACGCCACTCACAACGTCGGCGATACCAACCTTGACGGCAAACTCGACACCAACGAGACATGGACTTTCATAGGCAGCGGCACGGCCATCGCCGGCAACTATGCCAATATCGGCTCCGTGTCCGGCACGGCAGGGGCGGTCACGGTCTCCGACAACGACGACTCCAGCTATTTCGGTGCCAACCCGCTGATCAGCGTCGACAAGGTGACGGTCGACGGAGCGACATCCGGCGACGGCCTGACCATTTTGGCGGGCGAGGCGATCTCCTGGAAATACACGGTCACCAATGGCGGCAACGTCGCGCTTTCGGGCATCGACGTGACCGACGACCAGGGCGTGGTCGTCACGGCGGATCTCAGCGGCGGCTTCAATGTCGGCGACACCAACCAGGACAACAAGCTCGACACCGACGAGGCGTGGAGCTTCACCGGCACCGGCGTGGCGGGCATCGGCGCTTACAGCAATATCGGCACGGCCTCAGGCTCGTTCACCGATGACGCCGGCCATACTGCCACCCCCGAGGATACCGACGGCTCCAACTACTTCGGCGCCAATCCGCATATCACGCTCGACAAGAAGACCAACGGCGTCGACCACGGCCTCAACATCTTCCAGGGGCAGGCAGTGACTTGGACCTATGATGTCAAGAACGACGGCAACGTCGCGCTCGCCAACGTCGTCGTCAAGGACGACAATGGCACGCTTGACACCGGCGACGACTTCAATGCCGCAGCGATAACCAGCGGCGGCTTCAATACTGGCGACATCAACCACAACAATCTGCTCGATACGGACGAGACCTGGCATTTCAAAGCTACGGGGGTCGCGCAGCTCGGCAGCTATGTCAACAATGCAACGGCCACCACCAATGCCTATGTCGACACGGCCGGACATTCACTCACGCCGACTGGTCTCGACAGCAGCGACTATGAGGGCTTCTCGAACAAGGCGCTGACGCAAGGGTTCTGGGGCAGCCACACGGACGCCTGGGACAATATTGCCAACAATGAGGGCAATCCGACCAAGAGCGCGGTCGCCAGCGGCGTCCTGTCCAGCCTGGACATCAATCCGCGCACCGACGGCTATTTGCTGCTCGGCGACAGCAACGGCGACGGCATTGCCAACGACGCGCACGACCTGCTGATTTCGATCTCTCTGGCCAAGGCCATCGAATCGAGCTCGACCGGTGGCGACGCGCGCGTCATCATGCTGCAGCAGGCGATCGCCGCCCAGCTCAACATCGACAACCACGTTGCGCAGCCCAACGACCTGATCGACGAGGCGGTGATGTGGCTGAAGGGGCAGGGCGCCTGGTCAGGGCTCGGCATCAATGTCGACGCCGACAACAATGGCATTGTCGATCAGAACAACGCCGGCACGGCGCTGGCGGGCAATGCGGTCAAGACAAACACGATTGCCTGGACGAAATATGTCGACGTCACCGACGCGAGTTCCGGCATCGCCGACTGGAACAGCGGCAAGGAGGCCGACGGCGAGGGCCTGAAGAATGCCCTGATGTGGTTCAACCAGGATCAACTGGTGACATCCGGGCCGGACGGTCACGTTGCCTGGTTCAACGGAACCAACATCATCGACGAGCATCCCAACACGCTCGATCAATTCTGGCTCGCGCTGCATGAAGTGGGGGGCCTGACGGGCATAGCCTGAGGCCGGCGTCCGGCCTCTCGGCCGTGTGCCTTGCCGCAGCGCCGCCCGCGTGAATTGGCATGGGAAGGGGCTCCACTATCTTCAACTCGGCGCAGGCCAGGATCAGGTCCTTGGGTCTGATCTTGATCGCCTGCGCCCTTTTTCTTGGGCTCGGTGGCGTGCTGCCGGTATCGTCGGGCCTCGGGTTGCTCTGCCTGGCGCTGGCGGGGCTCGGCGCTCTTCTGCTGTTGCGTACACGCAGTCCCGACACGGCCAAAATTGGCGTGGATGCCGCCCCCGGCGTCGCGGCGGCGTCGCGAGGCGCTGCCAGACCCGATACCAAACCCGGTGCACGGCAGCAGCTTTCCGAACTCGCGGTGGCGATCAAGTCCTGCCGTTCAGCCTTAGCCTCGGTCGCGCTGTTCAGCGGCGTGCTCAACGTGCTTAT
Source organism: Mesorhizobium sp. M0621 (assembly GCF_040320745.1). Taxonomy (NCBI): domain Bacteria; kingdom Pseudomonadati; phylum Pseudomonadota; class Alphaproteobacteria; order Hyphomicrobiales; family Phyllobacteriaceae; genus Mesorhizobium; species Mesorhizobium sp. M0621. The sequence goes on from NZ_JAMYQF010000046.1 coordinate 34,038, forward strand.
GCTCGCTGGCTCGCTCTACATGCTCGAGGTCTACGATCGCGTGCTGCCGAGCCGCAGCGTGCCGACACTCATCGGCCTCAGTGTGCTCGTCGCCATCCTTTATGCCGGCCAGGGCGTGCTCGATTTCATCCGCGGGCGCATCCTGGTGCGCATCGGCGGCGCTCTCGACGAGGCGCTCGGCGCCCGCGTCTATTCCAGTGTCCTCAAGCTGCCGCTCAAGGTCGGGCGCAACGGCGACAGCATGCAGCCGGTGCGCGACCTCGACAGCGTGCGGACCTTCCTGTCTGGCACCGGCCCGACCGCGCTGTTCGACCTGCCATGGCTGCCGCTCTATCTGGCCATCATCTTCATGTTCCATGTGCTTCTCGGCCTGACCGCCCTGGTCGGGGCGATCGTGCTGGTGCTGTTGACCGTCTTTGCCGAGCGGCTGACGCGCAAGCCCGTCACCTCCGGCACCCAGACCGGCATCATCCGCAACGGCCTGACCACGGCCGGCAACCGCAACGCGGAAATCATCGCGGCACTCGGCATGGGCGGACGGATGGCCAAGCGATGGGAAGAGGCCAATCGCGACTATCTTGCCGAGCAGCGCAGCGTCAGCGATATCGCCGGCGGCTTCGGCGCCGTGTCCAAGGTGCTGCGCATGCTGCTGCAATCGGCAATGCTCGGCGTCGGCGCCTGGCTGGTGATCGAGCAGCAGGCGACGGCGGGCATTATCATCACCGCATCGATCCTCAGCGGCCGGGCGCTGGCCCCCGTCGATCTGGTTATCGCCAACTGGAAGGGTTTCCTCACGGCTCGGCAAGGCTGGCAGCGGCTGACCAGGATTCTCGCCGCCGTGCCGGCCGACGCCGAGCCGATGGCCATGCCGAAGCCGCACCGCCACGTCTTCATGCAGGGCGTCAGCGTCGCGGCGCCCGGAACGCAGCGCCTGCTGGTGCAGGACGCCAGTTTTGCGATGGAAGCGGGACACGCCGTCGGCATCATCGGCCAGAGCGGCTCGGGCAAGTCGACACTGGTCAGGGCGCTTGTCGGCGCCTGGCCGCCCGCCGCCGGCAGGGTCCGGCTCGACGGCGCCGATCTCGATCAGTGGTCGCCGGAGGATCGCGGCCACTTCATCGGCTATCTGCCACAGGACGTCGAACTGTTTGCCGGCTCGATCGCCGGGAACATCGCGCGTTTCGAGCCCGATGCCGATCCCGCCTTGATTATTGCTGCCGCCAAGACGGCTGGCGCGCATGATCTCATCGTCGGTTTCCGCGATGGCTACGAGACGCAGATCGGCGAGCTCGGCGAGGCTGTCTCGGCCGGCCAGCGCCAGCGTATCGCGCTGGCCCGCGCGCTTTATCGCGATCCGTTCCTGGTGGTGCTCGACGAACCGAACTCCAACCTCGACGCCGAAGGCGAGCAGGCGTTGTTCCAGGCGATTGTCTCTGTGCGGCAACGCGGCGGCATCGTCGCGCTCGTGGCGCACCGGCCAAGCGCACTCGGCACGGTCGATTTCATCCTCGCCATGAATCAGGGCCGCGTCCAAGCGTTCGGCCTCAAGGAAGACGTCCTCAACAAGCTGTTTCCGCGGCCGCAGCCGTCAGTGGCCGTCGTGCCGCACCTCAGGCTTGCCACCGAGGAGCCGGCGCCACGGCCTGGCGTGGCCGCGGCTGGTGAATGAGGGGGAGGAACGATGCCGAGCTCCTCCCACCAAGCCATTCGACGCTACATGCGTTTCGGCCTCATTGCGGTCGCGCTGCTGGTCGGCGGCGTCGGCGGCTGGGCCTCGCTGACGCGGATTTCGGGAGCGGTCATCGCGTCGGGGGTTCTCGTCGTTGATTCCCACGTCAAAGACGTGCAGCATTCGACCGGCGGCATCGTCGGCGAGATTGCTGCGCGGGACGGCGACCGCGTCAAGCATGGTGCGCTGCTTGTACGCCTCGACCCGACCATGCCGGCGGCCAACCTGGCCGTCGTCACCAAGGCCCTCGACCAGCTGTCGGCGCGTGAGGCGCGACTCGAGGCCGAACGCCAGGGCGCCGACGCCATCGCCTTTCCGCAGGACCTTCTCGACCGCCGCGGCGATCCGGCGATCGCCGAGGTCATTGCCGGTGAGGAACAGGTTTTCGGGACGCGGCGGGCGGCTCGTTCCGGTCAAAAGAGCCAGTTGCAGGAGCGCATCCTCCAGCTGCAGAAAGAGATCGGCGGCGACACCGCCCAGGCCGATGCCAAGACGCAGGAAATCGCGCTTGTCGAGGAGGAATTGGCCAGCATACGCGCGCTATGGAAAAAGCGGCTGATCTCCATCGACCGCCTGACCGCCATGGAGCGCGAGTCGGCGCGGCTCGACGGCGAGCGCGGCCAGTTGACGGCCGCCCTGGCGCAGGCCCAAGGCAAGATCGCCGAGATCAATTTGCAGATCATCCAGATCGACCTCGAGCTCAGCACCGACGTCAACAAGGATTTGCGCGAGATCGACGGCAAGGTCGGCGAACTGACGGAGCGCAAGATCGCCGCCGAGGACCAGCTTAGGCGTATCGACATTCGTGCGCCGCAGGACGGCGTCGTGCAGCAGTCCATCGCCCATACGATCGGCGGCGTCATCACACCTGGCCAAACGATCATGCAGATCGTGCCCGACAGCGACAGCCTGACTGTCGAGGCCAAGATCGCGCCGAGCGACATCGACCAGCTCTGGATCGGCCAGCCGGCGGCGCTGCGCTTCTCGGCCTTTAACCAGCGCACCACGCCGCAAATCAACGGCACGGTCGAACGGACCTCGCCGGATACGACCACCGACCAGCGCACCGGCATCAGCTACTACACTGTCCGCATCGCGACCACGAGCTCCGAGGTGGCGCGCCTCGGCGAGGTCAAGCTGGTTCCGGGCATGCCGGTCGAATCCTTCATCAAAACCGATGACCGGACCGTGATCTCCTACCTCGTCAAGCCGCTGCAGGACCAGATCAGCCGCGCCTTCAGGGAATGAGAAGACGCTCGACAACGCCAACCCTTTGATCTTACCCCTACAGATCCGCCTCGGCGAAGATGCGCGAGGCCCAGTCGAGGAAGACGCGAAGGCGTGGCGAGAGTTGCCTGTTCTGCGGGTAAAGCGCCGACAGCGGCGTCGGCGAAGGCGGGTAGTCGGCCAGCACCTCGACGAGCGTTCCGTCCGTGAGATCCTTCTCGAAGCGATAGCGCGGCGCCTGGATGAGGCCGAGGCCAAGCCGCGCCAGATCGGCGGCGGTGTCCGAATTGTTGGCCGCCACGCGGCCCGGCAGCCGAACCTCAAGGGTCTTGCCGCCGACGGTGAATTCGAACGGAAGGGTCTCTCCGGTGCGCGACGAGACGAAGCCCACCGCCTGGTGACCGTCGAGCGCATCGGGGGAGGCGGGCGTGCCGTGGCGTTCGAGATAGGCGGGACTGGCGCAGGTGATCTCGCGTATGACAGCCAGGCGCCGTATGATCATGCCGCTGTCGGGCGGCTCGCCGACGCGGATCACGCAATCCACCCCCTCGCGCACGAGATCGACCAGCCGGTCGCTCTGGCCGATCTGCAGGTCGATCCTGACATAGCGGGCAAGGAACTCCGGCAGGCGCGGCAACAGGAATGTGCGGGTGAGCAGTGTGCTGGCGTCGATGCGCAGCAGCCCGTAGGGCTCGGCATTGCGGAAGGCGGCCTCGGCATCCTCGATCTCGGCCAGGATCGACAGGCAGCGCCGATAGTAGGCCTCGCCATCCTGCGTGGCGTTCACCTGCCGCGTCGTTCGTTCCAGAAGGCGCGCGCCGAGATGCTCTTCCAGCCGCCGGACCGCTTCCGTCACGGTTGAACGCGGCAGGCCGAGATCGGCCGCGGCAGCGGTGAAGCTGCGCCGCTCCAGAACGCGAATGAAGAGCCGCATCGTGTCCAGCCGATCCATGGCTTTTGTTCGCAGTTTCCGAATAGTGATGTCAATAGGCGGCTGATTATCCGGAAGTTGGCTTGGCCTATATCCGTGTCACCAACAACGCGGAGACACTTCCATGACATCTGATCAACCCAGAACGGCGATCGTGACGGGCGCCTCCAAAGGCATCGGTGCCGCGATCGCGCAGCGGCTCGCCCGCGACGGCATCGCCGTCGTCATCAACTATTCACGGGGCCGCGCGGAGGCTGAAGAGCTTGTCCGCACCATCAAGGCCGGCGGCGGCAAGGCGATCGCCGTACAGGCCGATATCGCCGATCCGAACGGCATCGCAGCGCTGTTCGACGCCGGCGAGAAGGCGTTCGGCGGCATCGACATCCTCGTCAACAATGCCGGCATCATGAAGACGTCGCCGATCGCGCAGACCGACGATGCTTCGTTCGACACGCAGATCGCGATCAATCTCGGCGGCGTGTTTCGCGGCATGCGGGAAGGCGCGCGCCGGCTTCGCGACGGCGGCCGTATCGTCAATTTCTCAAGCAGCGTCGTCGGCCTCTACCAGCCGGGCTACGGCGTCTACGCCGCCACCAAGGCGGGCGTCGAGGCAATGACCCACATCCTGGCCAAGGAACTCGGCGCGCGTCGTGTCACGGTCAACGCGGTGGCGCCCGGACCGATCGAAACCGCGCTGTTCACGGACGGCAAGAGCGAGGCGCAGATAGAGGCCATCGGCAAGATGATCCCGCTCGGCCGGCTTGGCCAGCCCGACGACATTGCCGGGCTGGTCTCGTTCCTGGCCGGGCCGGACAGCGGCTGGGTCAACGGGCAAATCATCCGCGCCAATGGCGGCGTGGTCTGAGGCGGCAATCAGCCGGCTTGGCTCTATCCAACAGCTTGAATCCACCCTCGAAAGACCAAGGAAAACGATCATGCCATTCGCCAACTTCAAGATGCCGCAAGCGGCCCTTTCCAAGGCGCAGAAGGAAGACCTCATCCATCGAACCACCCAGATGTTCGTCGACATTTTCGGCGAGGGCGTTCGCCCCTACACAATGGTGCTGGTGGAGGACGTCGCCGACGGCGGCTATGGCCGGGCCGACGAAGTGTTTACCGTGCCCGAAGCCTACCGCGCCAAGGAGTAGCGCGAGGGCAAGCGACGGCTTCAATTCTCGCAATACAGGGACGAGGAACCAGGTTCTTCAAGATCTGCGCCAGCACCCGGACCTTCGGTCCGACCTCCCCACAAGGGACCCACAAGGGACCGACAAGGGAGGTGGGGAGCCCAGCTTTTCCGCATCGTCGTAGGGCGCTGACCCACCGGCGTATACGCGCTTCCTCACCCTCCTCCTTGTGGGGAGGGTCGCTGCGAAGCAGCGGGGTGGGGGTCGGCGCGGCGCTGCTTGGGTCTCGCAGGCGCAAGCCTTCTGCCTCAATCGCTCTTGGTCATCCCAATCCAGTCGGCCGCCACTTCGGCGAACAGCCAATCGCGAAACGCTCTGATCTTCTTCTGGCGCAGCGCGCCGTCGCGGTAGACGACGTAGTAGCGCGAGGCGGATTTCAGCGCGAGGTCGAAGGGTCGAACCAGCCGCCCCGCGGCAAGGTCGGCCGAGACCAGCGCGCTTCGGCCGAGCAGCACGCCTTCGCCGTGCACCGCGGCCTCGACGGCGAAGGTGGCGGAATCGAAGCGCACGCCACGCTTGGGGTCGACATCGCCGACGCCTGCGTGTTCGAGCCATGTCGCCCAGTCGATGCGAAAAGCGTCATGAATCAATTTGTGATGCCTGAGATCCCCGGGCAGGCGCAGCGGATGTTCACCTTGCAGCAGTTCCGGGCTGCAGACCGGAAAGACCTCTTCGTCGGCGAGAAATTCCGCGGTCACTCCGGTATAGCCGCCCTTGCCATAGCGGATGGCGATGTCGATGCCGTCGCTGACGAAATCGGAAAGCACGCCAGACGTGGAGAGCCGCACGTCGATGTCGGCATTGGCGCGGTGGAAGCGATGCAGCCTCGGCACCAGCCAGCGGCCGGCAAAACCGTCCGATGTGCTGACATTCAGGATGCCCGTGGTGCGGTCGGGCGTGGCGGCGATGGTGGCGGCAGCGATCTGGTCCAGCGCTTTCCTGACTTCCAATGCGTAGGCCGCGCCGACAGGGGTCAGGCGCACGGACCGCGTCCCCCGATCGAAAAGCTGGATGCCCAGCCGGTCCTCGATGTTGCGAATGGCGCGGCTGACCGCGCCATGGGTCACGTTGAGCTCGCCCGCCGCCTTCGAGAAACTCAGATGCCTCGCGGCGGCCTCGAAGGCTGGCAAGGCGGTGAGGGGCGGCAGTCTGCGCGGCATGATCCACCTGTGAGCGTTGCTCACAAATCCTGCACAAAGAGTCGTTTGTCGTCCAGCCCGGAAATGTCCAATCTATAGGCGTAGCAGCGCATCCAGATCGGGCTTTCCATCTCGCCGCTGCGCTGAACGACCAGAAACAATGTGAGCGATCGTCATGCTCGTCCCTCGCGGACGGCGCCGGCACGCTTGCGCCCAGGCAAACACAGGAGACGGACAATGAACCCGACCTTCAACTCCATCAGCGCCGCGATGAGCGGTCTTGCCATCAGAATCTCGGCGGCCGTCGAGCGCCGCGGTTCGCTGCGCCAGGTGGCGCGCTTCTCGGACCATCGCCTGCACGATATCGGCTTCGAGCGCGACTGGGACGGTTCCATCCTGCGCAATGGGAGGGCGATATGACCAGCACCCTTATCATCGGCGCGACGGGGCTGCTCGGCAGCGAGATGGCGCAGGCCAGCGCCCGCAATGGCGATCGCCTGCACGTTCTGGTTCGTCCGGCAACAGCCGGCAATGAAGAGCGGATGCGCCCGTTCAAGGCATTGGGCGCCACGGTCCATGTTGGCGATCTCGACGACTATGACAGCCTTGTCCGCGCCGTCGGCAAGGTGGATCGCGTCATCTCCTCGGTGCATGTGGATTCGGCCAGCGAGATGACGCTGGTGCGCGCGCTCAGGGATGCCGGCGTGTCCCGCTATGTGCCTTCCGCCGGCTTCGGCCTCGACTTTGCCGCCGCCGCCCCGGATTCGATCCCGCCACTCGACCTCAAGCGCGACGTCTTCTCGGCGATCAAGGAGGCCGATCTGCCCTATACGGTGATCTACACCAACGGCTTCTTTTCGACCTGGGTGGCAACGCTGGGCGACTTGATGCGCTTCGGCTCGTCGCCTTTGCCTCCCGAAGAGGTGACGCTTTATGGCAACGGCAATGTGCCGGCGACATTCGTCAGCGAGAAGGACATCGCCGCCGTCACCTTGCGCGCGTTGAACGACCCCAAGGCCATCCGCAGCGAGATCCGGATCGCCCAGAACAAGATCACCCAGAACGAAATGATCGATCTGTGGCGCCGGGTGAGCGGCCGCTCGCCGCGCATCGTGCCCCAGAGCGCCGACGAACTGGAGGCGATGATCGCGGTAGCTCCCGGCCTCGGCTTGCTGCGGGCGTTCTGGATACGCGGCGAGACAGCGCTTGAAACGGCCACGCCGGAAGCCGGGGCGCTCTATCCGGAGCTGACTTTCGAGACGATCGAGCGCGCGTATGTGGCGATGGCGGGCACAAAGGGCCAACAGCGGCAGGGCTGAGGAGGCTCGGCGCCGACGCGCCGGGAAGTAGCCTACTTGCCGGCCATGTGATCGGCAAGCTCCTGGGCCTGGGCGAGAAGTGCCGGGAAGACCGGCTCGCTCGGCAGGTGCTCGCCCATGCAGGCGCGATAGTCGGCGTCCCCTTTTTCCCAGGCGACATTGGCGGCATCATACGCCGTTTCGTCCTTAAGGTCCGAGGCCTGGTAAGCCTCCTGGAATTTCTGGGCGGCGGCGTCCGCCGACGTCCACACGGCGTCGCAGGCCGCGATCTTGGGTATAGGCGCTGCCGCGGGCGCCGAGGCGATCATGACGCTGTTGCCCTTGACGAGCGTGACGATGACCTGCTGGTCGGGGTTCGGTCCTATGTCCTGCGCCCAGCCACCGAGCCGCGCGAAGGCGATGTCTGCGCCTTTTGGCTTCTTCAGCGAAAAGTCGAGAGTCCCCGTGAACGCTGCGTCGCTGTTGATCGCCTGGGTGTAGAAAGCATCGAGCTTCAGCGCCGCATCAATGCCGGCTGGCAGTCTGAAGTTTTCGTCCAGCTCGGCCGCCCTGGACTGGAGCCAGCGCTCGAGCAGCCCCCGCGTCGTTGCCACGAGGCTCGGGCCGTCATCGCTTTTGGCGTATCGCAAACCGTCGAGCATGCCGAATCCGATATCGGCATCGCTCAGGCTTCCGAGATTGATCGTGCCGTTTGCCGGGAAATCGGCAACCGCCAAGGGGCCGAGGATGGCGGACAGACGCCCTTCGAGATCGGCCAACGCCTTCGTTCCGGCGGCATCGAGCGTTTCCACGGGTTCGTTCGCGCTTGCCAGTGCAGCCATGGCGGAAATCGCCTTGTCGCGTGCGGCGATATAATCGTCCTCCGGCGAGGCCGCGAAAACCGTGCCGGTTACGAGCGCGAAGATGATGGTCCAAACCAGCCGCATGATATACCCCCCGCGATCCACAGGCCGGGAGCCATCGAGCAGCTTTGCGGCAATTGCGCGGCAGCGACCGTCGAAGCCAAACATCCTGGTCCATCGGGGAGGCAATCGGCCCATTAACCATCGATTAACTATCCGGTCGCCTTTGAATCAAATTTGGCGGATACTGTTTTTGGGCCGAACGAGGCTGCTCGAGGGACCTGGAAAGACAGCAATCATCAGCGTGGCGTGCCGCTTTCGGCCGCGCGGGGTACTCAAAAAAGAAGCGACGGACCACCGTCGCCTTGCGGGGAGGCGTCAGCATCATTTTTGATGAGGAGCGCCAGAATGAAGATCGAAGACGCAGTGATGGCGGTGACAGCCGAGGCCAACACGCTGCTATCTTGCCTCGGCCAGCCCGTCGTCGCCTACCACGTCACGGCAATCATGCGAGAGGCAGACCTGGAACACGCCAGGCAGATGCAGCTTGTCTTGATGCGACGAAGCATCGAGGCGCTCGTCGATGACGGCCTCGAGACTATGGCGGCCGAACATTTTGTTTCACAGTTCCATGGTCGCGTTGGTTTGACCTGGAGGCTGCTCCACGCTTCGGATGGCGTGGCGCATTGAAGGGATGGAGCCACCCGTGCCCCTGCGCAGCCCCGCTTACCCCTTCCGCTTCTCCACCTCGGTCTTCCGCAGCAGGAACCGCTGGATCTTGCCGCTCGGCGTCTTCGGCAACTCGCTGACGAACTCGACCTCGCGCGGATAGGCGTGAGCCGAGAGGCGCTTGCGGACATGCTGCGCCAGTTCTTCCGCCAGCGCCGGGCTACCTTGAAAGGTGGGCGCCAGGATGACGAAGGCCTTGACGATCTCCGTGCGCTGCGGATCGGGAACGCCGATCACCGCCGCCTCGTTGACCGCCGGATGCTCGATCAGCGCGCTTTCGACGTCGAACGGGCCGATGCGGTAGCCGGCCGAGGTGATGACGTCATCGGCGCGGCCGATGAAGGAGATCGAACCGTCGGGCTCGAACTCGACGGTGTCGCCGGTGCGGTAATAGCCGCCTGCTATGGCCGGCGTTTCGGCTTGGTGATAACCGCCGAACCAGCGCAACGGCGACTTCGCGATGTCGACGGCGAGAATGCCGGGCTGGTTGGGGCCAAGTTCGTGGCCGGCCTCATCCAGCACGACGATGCGGTAGCCCGGCATGGCAAAGCCGGCCGAGCCGTGGCGCACCGGGTGCGACAGGCCGTGATGGTTGTTGACCATCATGCCGTTCTCGGTCTGGCCGTAATGGTCATGGATGGGGGCTGCGAGATGGGCATCGAACCAGCGGATAACTTCCGGGTTGAGCGGTTCGCCGGCGCTGCTCACCACGCGCAGGCGGCCCTTGACGCGGGCGGCGGACGCCGGTCCCTCCGCCAGCAGCAGGCGGAAGGCGGTGGGCGAACCGGCAAGGCTGGTGACGCCGAGGCGCTCGATGATGTCGTAGGTGCTTTTGGCGGTGAAGGCGCCCTCGTTGAAGGTCGTGGCGATGCCGAGCAGCAAGGGTCCTGTGATGGCGTAATAGAGGCCATAGGCCCAGCCGGGATCGGCTATGTTCCAGAAGACGTCGTCGGGCCTCAGCCCGATCGCATCGCGCATATAGGCGCCGAAGGCCATCAGCGCGCTGAGCGGCACCGGCACGCCCTTCGGGAAACCTGTCGTGCCCGAGGTCGACATCATCATGAACAGATCGTCGCCCTTGCGCATCACCGGCTCGCATTCGGGCGCGGCGGCGGCAAAGGCGGCGCGGAAATCGATGTCGCCGGCCGGCAAGGGTTCGCCGGGGGCAAGGATGGTCGCAACCCGCGGGCAGTCCTCCACCTCGTCGAGCTTGCCGCGATTGGCGATGTTGGTGACGACGAGCTTGGCGCCGCTGGTCTTCAGCCGGTGGTCGATGGCCTTGGGGCCAAAAGCGGTGAACAGCGGCTGGTAGACCGCGCCGATGCGCCAGGTGCCGAGGATGAGCGCCACCAGATCGGGAATGCGTGGCAGCATGCCGGCGACGACGTCGCCGGGGCCGACGCCGGCGGCTTTCAGGACGTTGCCTACCCGCGCGGACATGTCCTTGAGTTCGTCGAAGCTGAACCCCCGCAGGTCGCCACCGGCGGAGATGGCGCGCAACGCCAGCCGGTTTCGGCCGGTGTGACGGTCGCAGCATTCGATGCAGGCATTGATGCCGGTGGCCGGATCGCCGTGAAGTTTTGCGATCTCATCCGAGAGGCGAAAGCGCGCGACGGCATCGCTATAGCGCGGCAGCGCCGGAGTTGTGTGGCTCATGGCAGTCCTCCTCCCGAGGCGCCGCATCTCCCCTTGCGGCGCTGTCGCCTGTGAGCTTGCCTGAAATTGCGGGCGTGGTCGATGCGGCGAAAGTTGGTGGCGGGAAGGCTGGCGCTCTGTGGCGCCCCCCTCTGTCCTGCCGGACATCTCCCCCACGAGGGGGGAGATTGGCAGTTCGGGCGCCGGCTCTCCTCTTGCGACATTGGAGATTGGCGAAAGCCGAAGCGACATCCAATCTCCCCACCTGTGGGGGAGATGTCCGGCAGGACAGAGGGGGCGCGAAGGATCGCGGCTCTGACAAGGCAAAGCACGTGGTTGACCCGACTGCCCATCTGGCCGATAGCACGGCTAGAATGCCCCGAGAAACCGATGACCTCAGACACCAACCTCCAAGATGCGCCCGCCGCCGACACCTCCTGGCAGGCGGACGTCCGCGCCGGTGTTCGCCACGTCCGCGATCTCGCCTCCCTGCCGCTGTCGCCAGCCGAGCGTGCGGCGGCGCAAGCCGCGGCGGCAAACCACAAGGTACGCGTTCCCAAAGCCTATCTCGACCTGATCGACTGGAACGATCCCGCTGACCCGATCCGGGCGCAAGTCATCCCGTCGCCCGACGAATTGATGGAGCAGGACGGCGAGCTCGACGATCCGATCGCCGACCATGAATTCAGCCCGGTGCCGCGGCTGACGCATCGCCATGCCGATCGGGTGCTGTTGTTCCCGACCTATCAATGCGCGGTCTATTGCCGGTTCTGCTTCCGCAAGGAATCGCTGACCGCGATCGGCAGGGGTTATACGCGCGAGGCGCTGGAGCCGGCGCTGGCCTATATCGCCGACCACCCCGAAATCCGCGAGGTGATCCTGACCGGCGGCGATCCGCTATCCCTGCCTGACAAGGCGCTGGCCGAAATCTTCGCGCGCATCGAGGCGATCCCGCATGTGCGGCTGTTGCGCATCCACACGCGCGTGCCGGTGGCACTGCCATCGCGCATTACGCCAGGGCTGGTTGCCGCCCTGCAGGGCCGGCTGATGGTCACAATCGTCACCCATTTCAACCACGCGCGTGAGATCACGCCCGCGACCGAGACAGCCTGCCGGACGATGCGCCACGCGGGTTTCGTGCTGCTCAACCAGAGCGTTCTGCTCAAGGGCGTCAACGACAGTGTCGAGGTGCTGGAGGAACTCTGCCGCGAGCTGATGTACCGCCTCGGCGTCAAACCCTATTACCTGCACCACGGCGACCTCGCGCGCGGCATGGCGCACCGGCGCACCACGATTGCGCAGGGCCAGGCGCTGGCCGCGGCATTGCGCGCCCGGCTGTCGGGCATCTGCAACCCCGTCTATGTGCTCGACCTGCCGGAAGGCGGGGGGAAAGTGCCGATCGGGCCTTGTTATGTCGAGGGGCGGGACGGGGAGAACTGGCGGTTGCGTGGGCTCGATGGCGAGGTGAGGGGGTACACGGAGGTGGTTGGCGAGTAGGGCGCTAACGCGTCTCGACAAACGCCAGCACCACCACACGCGGGGCAACACAGTATGCGAGGCTGACCTTGCGGCCCGTCTTCGTCGTCGCATGGCCTGCGTTCAGGTCGACGGCGATGTCCTCATAGCCCAGCACCTCGCGATCGAGCGGATAGACGGCCTTGTAGACGGCTTCCTTGGCGGCGAAGAGGATGCGACCGGCAAGGTGCCGGTCGGCTGTGCCCGTCCGGTCCGCTGGGGTTGCAACGAGCGCGAAGATGTCGTGCGGGAGTGGCTGCGCGGGCTCGACGTCGATGCCCAGCGAGACGATATGGCCAATGGGCGCAACCGCCGCCACGGCCATATCGTAGTCATGGGCGAGCGAACCGATTATCCCGTCGGGCCAGGCGGGTGCGCCGGAGGGCGTGCGCAGGAGGGCGAAATCGTTGAAGCCGATATCCGCCAGCAGCCCATGCGCGATCCAGCGCGCCGCGCCGCTGGCCCGCCGCGTGGCCGGCTGACGCGCAGGAATCGAACGCGCTTCCTCAGGCAGCAGATGGGCTTCATCGCCTTCGCGGATCATCCGGCATCCGATCCGGACATTCGCGGGCGCTATGGCGATCATCGCCTGCTGTAGGAATGTCTGCGCCAGCGCGATTTCGGGAGAGGGCGTCACGGATCGTGCGTCCGTGCGGCGAGGACCAGATCGGCGATCATCTCTCCGTCCTCGTCGAGCCCTTCTTCGACGAAACCGGCGCTGCGATAGAGGTTTCGCGCCGCGTCATTCTCCGGTTCGTAGCAGATCGAAACGCGGCTGACGTGGCCGAGTCCCTGGATTTCGTCCAGCACTTCGCGCAGCGCGGCCTTGCCGTAGTCTCTACCTTGAGAGGCGCGGTCGATCATGAAGCGGTAGATGCGCGCCTCGTCGTCATCCCGTGGCGCTTCGTACATCAGGAAACCGACGATACGATCCCCGGCCATTATGACGCGCGGCCGTGCGTCTTCGTCAGTTTCGGCTTCTTCCAGGGAGTCCGCATTGCTGGCGACGAAATCCATCTGCTCCGGAGCGAGTTCCAGGGCCGCGACCAGGGCCCGGTTGGCCTCGGTCACGGCAACGAGACGGATGTCTGCGGTCTTCAAGCCGAATACCTTCTTCAAGCCGATACCTTGGAGCCATCGTCGGTGATCGGCTCGACGAAGCGATGCAGCTTGGCCGGGTTGCCGCGCCAAATGGAATTGGGCTCCAGCTCCTCGCCCTTTATCACGAAGGAGTCGACATCGACCACCGAGCCTTCACCCATGACAACGCCGTAATGGACAAAGGCGGAGGGTCCGAGCGTGCAGCCTTTGCCGATGCGGATGAAGTCGGACTTGAACGCGCCTTCCTCCAGCGAATGGGCCTGGATGACGCAGCCCTCGTTGAGCGTGACGTCGTCGCCGATCTCCACCAGGGAGCGTTCGGTCAGGTTGCTGCCGCCGTCATAGACACGGCTGCCGACCTTGACGCCCAGCAGGCGCAGGATCATCGGCCGGAACGGCGTGCCGGCGAATAGGCGCACGATCGGCGAATCCGCGAGCTTCCAGTGGCGTTCGTGGCGCCAGAATGCGACGTCGTAGATCGTCGTCATCTGTGGCTCCAGCCTGCCAAAACCAAGGCTTGCCCGCTCGACCAGGATGTAGAACGGAATGGTGATCGCCGAGGTCAAAAGCACGGCGACGAAGAGCGCAACCTCGGCCCATTCGGTATAGTAGTTCAGCGCCCGGTCCCAGATCGCCAGCGTGGCAAACAGCATGACCCACTGTGTTGCCACGAACAGAAGGATCGTCACCATGTTGTGGCGGTTCTTCAGCGGGATGCGCTGGCGCCGGTCCGCCTCGTCGATGCCGGCGATAAGCTCTTTGTCGCGGTTCACCATGCGCGGGATTTCAAAGGCGGGCGAACCCAAGAGCCCGACATTCTCGCGCAACGGCCCGTCGATGGGGATCATCACCTTGGTGCCGAGCAGCACATTGTCGCCCGTGCGTCCGTCCGGCGGATAGTAGATGTTGTTGCCGAGATAGTTGCGCTCGCCGATGCGCGTCGGCTCGAGCCTGAACGCCGAGGCGGACTTGTGCATGTTGATCATGAACAGCCCGTCCGACACCATGGTCTCGGTGCCGATCTCGCACAGAAGCGGGTTTTCGTGCTGCTGGTTGCTGCCAAAATTGGAACCGGTCTGCACCACCTTGTTGAGGTTCCAGCCGATGGCGCTGATATAGTGCACGATTGCCGAGCTGTCGCCGAACAGGAGGCCGAGCACGCGGGAGTTGCTGGTGAATTCGGCGACGGTCTGCAGCCAGTAGCGGAAGCCGTAGAGCGTGTAGGTGCGGCCTGGCTTCAGGATCAGGTTTGTCAGGCGCGGCACCAGCGTCGCCGCCAGAAAAGCCACGGCGATGTAGCCGAAGAGTGTGACCGTGGTACCGATCGCGACAATGCCGATCGTCTCCTGATAGTCGTCGCCGACATTTTCCCAATAGCTGTGGAACAGCAGCGGCAAAGGGGTGACGATGGCAAACAGGCCGATCAGCTGAACCGCTTCGAAGAGGAAGCGCCGGATGTTGGAAGGATCGACATTGCGCACCTTGCAATAGTCCGCCGTGGTCGGCACGGCCGGCGATCCATGCCAGCGCTCGCCGTCCGGTATGCTTTGCCCGCGGTGCAGCGAGGATGAGTGGCCGAGCTGGGCGCCGTCGCCGATCCTGGTGTCGATGTCGAGCGTGGAGCCGACGCCCACGAAAGCATCGCGGCCGATGGTCAGCGGCCCGGTGTGGATGTAGCCGGACTGGGCCCTGAAGCCGAGGATCATCGATTCCTTGCGCAGGATGGTGTTGGCGCCGATGGAAATGAGATCGGTGCAGACGGGTACGGATTTCGATTCGATGACGGCGTTCTTGCCGAGTTTGGTGCCGAGAAGCTGCAGATAGAAGCTGTAGAGCGGGCTGCCGCGGAACAGCACGACGGGTGCGGTGCGGATCAATGTCTTGACGACCCAAAAGCGGAAGTAGCGCACGCCCCAGATGGGAAACGCCTCCGCCTTCCAGCGGCCGATGAGCACCCATTTGGCGATGACGGCAAAGCCCGACATGCCGAAGAACACGGCGGCCGAAAGCGCCACGCAGCGCAGGTACAGCTGCAGCGGGTCGTCGAGCGCGTCATACATCCAGTTGAGGCCGTCATTGACCGCCCACAGGGCGACATAGCTGTAGAGTCCGTAGAACATGAGCTGTGCCGCACCGCAGGTCCAGTAGGCAAAGTTCGATGCCCGGCGGGTGAGGACAAGTTCATTGGTGGCCGTGGTCATCTCCTCCGCCACGCCCAGATGGAGCGCCAGGCGCGCCACGGTTGGATGGAGATAGATGTCGCGCATCGACGCCGTGGCCCATTCCTTCCTGGTGCGCACGCGCGCGCAGAAATGCGCCATCAGCAGCGAGTTGGCGCCGAGATCGTCGAAGAAATTGTCCTCGACGGACACCTCGTCGAATTTCAGCACGGTCGCCAGTGCTTCGGCCAGGAAACGCTCGTCGTCATTGCCGGGCGCCACCATCGCGCGATCGGCCGAAAGCCGCACACTTGTCGGCTTCGGCAACTGGCGCAGGTCCACCTTGTTGGAGACCGTCATCGGGATGACAGGCAGTTCCTCCAGGTAGGAGGGCACCATGTAATCCGGCAGGCGCCGCTTCATCGTCTGGGCGAGATCCGCGCGGGAAATCGCCGGCTGGCCGGCCTTGGGCGCGTAATAGGCAACGAGTTCGACGCGGCCGGGCTCGATCTCCCAGGTGGTGACGGCAGCCTGCGCGATCTCGGGCTGGTCGAGCAGCACCGCCTCGATCTCGCCGAGCTCGATACGGTAGCCGCGGATCTTCACCTGGGTGTCGATGCGCCCGGCATACTCGATCTCGCCAGTGTCGTTGATCCGGCCAAGGTCGCCCGTCCGGTAGATGCGCTTCGACGGGTTGTTCGGCAGGCCGACGAAATCGGCGATGAATTTCTGTTCGGTAAGGTCCGGCCTGTTGAGATAGCCGACCGCGAGCCCGATGCCCGCGATGCCGATCTCGCCCAGTTCGCCGGGCTCCGCAAGTTGCGGCAGCGAAGCGTCGAGAATGACGATGGAGTAGGTCGGCAGCGGCGCGCCTATGGTGACGGGGCCGTCCGGCGTCAGCACACCCATGGTGGCGGTGACGGTCGCCTCGGTCGGGCCATAGGTGTTGAGGATCTGCCGCCCCGGCTTCGACCAGCGCACCACCAGATTGTGCGGGCAGGCCTCGCCGCCGACCAGCAGCGTGCGCAGGCTGGGCACATCCGATGTCATCGACGACAGAAGCGTCGGGCTGCAGGCCATGCAGGTGATGTGATGGTGGCGCAGGAAATCAGCCAGTTCCTCGCCCACCAGGGGCATCTGGCCCGGCGCCGGCACCACCGTCGCGCCGGCGACGAACGGCACCCAGATCTCTTCGGAGGAAAAGTCGAAGGCGATGGTCATGCCCTGATAGACACGATCGCCCGGCCGGTAGCCGTAGGAGGCGGCGGCGACCCGGATGAAGTTGACGAAGCTCTGGTGCTTGATGACGACGCCCTTGGGCTTACCTGTCGTGCCCGAGGTGTAGAGGATGTAGCAGGTGTCGTCCGAGGTCCTGGCATGCGGCTTCAGCGGCGAGCTGGACTGTTTGGAGATATCGGCGGCGGCGCTGTCGATCAGCAAATGCGGAACCGGCAGTTGATCGGCGCGCGACGCGTAGGCGGCGATGGTGACGATCAGGCTCACGCCGGCGTCTTCGATGATGAGCGTCATCCGCTCCTGCGGAAACGCGGTGGCCAGCGGCACGAAGGCAGCACCCGCCTTCATCACCGCCAGAACCGCAACATAGGTCTCCGCCGAGCGATCGAGGATGAGCCCGACGCGGTCGCCCGGCCGCACGCCGCGCTTGACCAGCAGGCGGGCAAACTGGTTGGCACGGCTGTCCAGCTCCTGATAGGTCCAGACACGCCCGTCGGAGATCACCGCCGGCAAGGCGGCGAATGTCTGCGCGAGCTGTTCGAACACCCTGTCGAGCCGCTCACCGGGCAGGCCTTGCCGGGCAAAGTCGGCGCCCGTCAGGATTTGCCCGCGCGCGACCGTTGCGGGGGTCGTTTTTACCGGTGTATCGACACCCGCCAGGCCGCTTTCCAGCCCCGATCGTTCCGCGTCCAGTTCGGCGATATCGACACCGTGATCCATTTCCATACTTTCTCGTCCAGGCCGGGCATCGCCCGGCACGGCCATTTTTCCAGCTGTTTGCGGGAGGCTTATGCCATCCGATCTTTTCGCCAGTTTTTCCGAACTGTTGAATATTGTTTCTGGAGTGTGTCTGGGCGCTCTTTTGAGCCTCCCTTGGCGGCTCTTGCGGCGCGCGTTGGGCGGGAGTGCTGGCGCGTGCGCCCGAGCGTTTTTCTGGAACCAGCCTTGGGACTCCGCATTCTATTAGCAGGGACTCAAGGAGCGTGACGTGAGAGCGGTGTTGGGACTGGTCTGCGGCTTCGTGCTGACCCTTGCCGTCTTCGGCAGCGGGCTGGGATTCGCCGCCTGGCTGCTTGCCGCAAAGTCACCGCGCCCGGCATCTGCCACCGTCAGCGTGGCGGAACTGTGGACCAAAAAAGCGCGGCCGGTGAACAAGGCGGACCAGAGCCTCGAGCGTCTGCCGGCCGAACAGTCCGCACCGCTCGACATCCCCGCCAAGCCGCAGCCGCAGGAAGCCAAACCCGATCCCACCATGACTGGCGCCGTCGCGCCCGACGCGGCCGAACTGCCGCCTCCGCATCTCGCCTGGTGCGCCAGCCGCTACCGTTCCTACCGGGCCGACGACAACAGCTACATGTCCTATAGCGGGCAGCAACGCCCCTGCATCTCACCCTATCTCGACGTCGCCGACCGCGCCGTCCAGCCAGGCGAGGACTATGGCGGCGAAAACGGCCCCGGATTGGGTGTCTACGCAGCCGACGGCGCCGAGCTTTCCGCCGACCATGTCGACTATTGCTTCAGCCGCTACCGCTCCTACCGCCCGGAAGACAACAGCTACCAGCCATACTCCGGCGGACCGAGACGGCAATGCCAGTAGGGGTGGCCAGTAGGCGCGGCCAGCAGGGTGGCGAGCCTGCGCGCCGAAGGGCTGGCTCCCATCACGCAGATTTTTTGGATCGTTCGGATTGGCACTACGTTTATCCCTGACCCAAGGAGGACCTGACATGGACCACGACCGGAACGACAGGATTCGTGAGCGCGCATACCAGATCTGGGAACGAGAAGGCAGGATGCAGGGCGATCCCGAGCGGCACTGGCACCAGGCCGAGGCCGAGATCGACAGCGAGGCAGCGCTGCCGCTGACGGCAGGCGATGCGCAAACCGGCGAGATCGCCAGTTCCGACGTGCTGGAAGTCGAGGCGCTGGCGGTGCGCACCGGCATATCGGGCGACGAAGCACAGGAACTGATCGACAGGCTGGGCCACGACCGCGCGGCGGTGGAACAAGCCGCGCGCAGCCTGAGCGCCAAAAGGCGGCGAAGCCCTGAGGAGGGACAAGCGAAATGATCCGGAAACTCAAGGACGGAAAATACCGGCTCTATTCACGCAAGAAGGACGAAAAGACCGGGAAAAGGCGGAACCTGGGCACGTTTGACACGCGCGAGGCGGCGGAGAAGCATGAGAAGGAGGTGCAATATTTCAAGCGGCATTGAGGGCGCCGCTGTTCGCAGGACAGGCAAGCCGCAGGCCTGGTGGCAACCCTCTACTGCAGCGTCCGTGCACTCTGCCAAAGCCAGATTGCGAGCGAGCCGGATCGCCCACGGATCTGTGTTTCCACAGGTCCTTTCAAGGTACCGGATAGGAACAACGCGCAGGCGCGGCCGGCGACATCAAGCATTTTGTCACTCACAGCGACTTCGGCATTCTGGTCGGCTGCGATCTCCATCAAGCGACTGGCAACGTTGACTGTGTCACCTATGGCCGCGATGTGCTGACGGCCTTCGCTGCCGAGTCGGGAGGCTACGATTGTTCCGTGGTGGGCTCCAATCTTGAAGCCGAGCCGGGATGCGGTCGATGCAGGCAATGTGGCGAGCCAATCGTTGGTGCGGCTGGAGAGCGCCACACAACAGCGGGCGGCATTGAAAGCATCATTCGGCGCTGGTTCCGGCAAACCGAACAGGATCATGGCTCCGTCACCCATGAAACTCGTGACGACGCCACCGCAGCTCGTCACTTCTTCGCCGACCAACGCATGAAAGCCGTTCAGGAGTTCGCGTGTGGCGACCGGTCCCAAGGATTCACTCAGTCCCGTGAAGCCGGACAGATCGATGAACAGGATGGCGGCATCTCCCCGGACGGGCTCCGAGAGGAAGTCGCCATGCTTGGCCAGCCACTCCCCCATGCCTGGGGCTTCAACGCGTTGAAGCAATTGGCTCTGCGTTGCGAAAAATTGGGCCCGGCGCCTGCCCAGCCAAAGCTGCGCGGCCCCGAACAGGATGACCGGCGGAACGGCGGCGGTTATCGGCAACGCGGCGCTCAGCCAGATGTGGTGCGAGAAAGCGGCCATGTTGACCACCAACCAGAGCAAGACCACGCCGGCGATCGCCGTGAGGCCGGCGACGTTTCGCCGCCAAGCCAACAGTCCGACAAGAATCATTGGCAGCACCACTGCAAAGCCGGCATCCGCAAGCCGAACATGCTGGTCTCGCACTGTTCCGTCGCCGGCCATCAGATGAGCAATCGCCGTCGATATGACTTCGACGCCCGGGAGTATGGGATCGAACGGTGTCGGGAAAACATCGCCGGTGCCGGTTGCCGTTGCTCCGATCACAACAATTCGATCCCGGATCGTGCCGGGATCGAATTGGCCGTCCAGCACGGTCGCCGCGCTGATCGTTCGGATCGTGCCGCGGGGACCATAGAATGTCAGGGGCAGGATGTGACCAATGTCCGTCCGAATAGACCGTCCGCTTAGGGATAGATGATCGGCTGCGATTTCTGGATCCTCTCCTGCTGCCATGGCGGCAACACGCAAGGGGAAAGACGCTTCCAGCCGATCTCCGGCCCGAAACAGCAACGGCACGAAGCGGGGCGTTCCCGTCTTGTCGGTGGCCACGTTGACGACGCCGACAGCAGCGACATCCGAGAACGCTTTCAGGGGCCACAGGAACCGCTCGGCATTCGGCACGCCGGCGATGGGTCCTTCGCCCACCGTCCATTGTTTGCCTCCGGGGTAGACCGCCGCGGCTGCGATTACGCTTGCACCCCCGCTCAGCGAGCGCGCGAGCGCGTCATCATTGTCTTTCGCCCCGGGATCGACCAGCAGCAGGTCGAGCGCAATGGCTTTCGGTCCAAGCCGCGCTATCGTATCGATAAGCCGGGCAAGCGTGGCGCGGTTGAGGGGATATGTGCCCTCGTGCCGCACCGCGTCGTCGTCTATCGCGACAATGGTGATCAGCTCCGGTGGCTTTGCCGTTCCTCGAACAAGCGTTCGAAGATCGGTCATCGTTGCTTCGACGCGATCGAGAAACCACAGATGACCGCGCCAGTGCGCGAAGCCCAGGCCGGCGCCCCAAACACCCGCCAGGACGAGCGCGATCAGCGTCGGAAGCGCTCGCCTGCTCACAGCAACTCACTGGCCGAAACGGGCCAGCAATGCGGAAACACGCTTGGCGGGCCAGCGCTTGACGGTCAGGGGTCCTGTTCCGGCCTCGACGTCGACGCCTTCGCCCGGCGACAGCACCACGCCGGCACTGGACGCCGGCCGGTTTACGGCGACGCGACCCCTGAGGACGAAAACAGACGTCTTGCCCTGGCCGACATCGACTGCCCATTTGGTACCTCGCGTCGCGGCGATCGCCTGCGGCGTGACAACCGCGAAGCCGCCCGGGACAGAGCCGGCTGGAGCATCGAGCAGCAGCGCCTTGCGCCGCAACCTGACCGCATCTGCATTGCCGTTTCGATCGCGGTCCACCAGCGTAAAACGAGCGCCACCTTCCACAATGATGGCAATGCCTTGCCGACATTTCAGAATCTGTCGGGATGTGCCGGCCACAGGCTTGAACGTACACCCTGCGTCCTGCGCCAGGGCGGCATCCACGCAGAAGACACCGGCAAACAGGCCAGCCACCAGGCTACGGAAAAATCGGTCCCTTGTGCTCATCACCGCCCCCTTGCTCTCGCGAAAATTTGCGGCCAAGAAAATCTGCTGCCGTCAGCCTGTGCTTGCCAACCGGCACTTGCAGCCGCTTTGCGCAGAGGCGGCAGGGTGCCGACCGGCGATCTTAGCACGACTACCTGCTCCAACACCAAACAAGGCCGCGGCCGCAATGCGAATGTCGACGAAATTCAGGCGGCGACCTTTACTGCCAATGATACGGTCGAGGTGCTGGGGGACCGGCAATGACCGACCACACCTCAGCTCAAAAACCCTGGACCATGGCGACCTCGTGCGGCATGCCGCACCCTGCCGAAGGCCAACGCCGCCGCCTTCCGATAGGAATTTATTCTTGACACCGTGAGGGCAGCTATGCTACATATTCGTCTATGGTATCGATCTGCGCCCGCTCGCAAATACCGCACCCCGCACCCCGCACCCCGCACCCTCCCGACAAGGAACCGATCGGCGGGGGAGAGGAAAGGCGCGAGATTTGCCAATCTTGGCGCCTTCCTCTCCCCTCCGGTGGCGCCGCGAAGCGGCGACGGGGGGGGGGGATGCGGTTGGGCAACGCGCCGGCGCCAGACAGGCACAACCCGGGGAGGAGGGAATGGCAGGGGAGCGGCGGTGAGGGGGAATACTTGGGTCGAT
>NZ_JAMYQF010000047.1:0-52541 GCF_040320745.1 Mesorhizobium sp. M0621
TCCATTGGGCTTCGGGGGGGCGCTCCACCGGCACCGCAATTGTCTCTCCCGACATTTTTCCCGCGCCCCTGCCCCCCCCCGCGGCGCGCGGCGTGGGGTGCAAGGGCCTTTCCATCGCGAACCAAAATAGCCGGTCTCGCCATCCTACACTTCCGTTACGGCCCTGCGCTGACGCTGTGGGTGCAAGTCCGGACCGCGCACCGCCTTCGTCGCCATGAAGGCCGCGATGGGCGCGGCCGATCCGCAGGAGGAAGCGCCATGGGCCACCAGCACGACACCGACCTCGAACCGCAACCCGCATCATCGCCTACCGACTACCTCCTTCAGGAACTCCAACTCTATGGCTATCGTCCCTTCGAAGACGAACCCGATCCGCGCCCGCTTCCCGAGGGCCATACAATCGCAGCCAGCATCGCCGATATCTTCGACGCCCTCGTGGTGGCGATGTCCGACACGCGCCTCGAACCCGACCTCGAGGAACTGCTTTGGGGCACGGTCAACCTGTTCCATCGCTCGACCCATCGGATCGAGCGCGAACTTGATGACAATGAACTCTCCCAACAACGCTTGCAGCGCGAACAGGACGGCTCCGAGGTCAAATCCGTGGAGTTGGAGCGACTCATTGCGCAAGGTCAGACGCTTGTCGAACGCCGCAACGCTTTCGAACTGATGCGCGACCAGGCCGTCGAGCACTTCGAGCGACACACGCATTCGATCTGGCGACCACGTTCAGGCTCCATCGTCAACCATCGCAAGCTCACCGCGACCATGATTGATAGTCGCGATTTCCTTGCGGCGAAGAAGCATGCCGAGAACCACGCACTTTTACCGCCCGGACCGAAGATCGCCGTCACCGGCGGGCTCGACTTCAATGACCATCGGCTCATCTGGGCCAAGCTAGACCAGGTCCATGCCAAGTATCCGGACATGGTTCTGCTCCACGGCGGATCGCCAAGGGGAGCGGAGTTGATCGCGGCCAAATGGGCTCACAATCGCAACGTGCCGCAGATCGCTTTCAAGCCGGAATGGATACGACACGGCAAGTCCGCGCCCTTCAAACGCAATGATGAAATTCTTGATGCACTGCCGATCGGCGTCATTCATTTTCCTGGCACGGGCATTCAGGACAACCTCGCTGACAAGGCACGCAAGCTCGGCATCCCGGTCTTGAAGTTCGGCGCCGCATGAGCGGCCGGACGGGGCCAGCCCCCTACAATGCCATGCTCGCCTCGGGGTACGCTCGCCCCTGCGGCCTGGCAGGCGCTGCCCGGCAGTTTGCAACGAATGCGAAGCCTGCGCGTCGAGCTCCAGCCATCTTCGGCTCCTGAAAATTCGATGGGGGAACCGATCACCCCGTTCATCGGCGCAATTCCTTGGTCCGGTCCGAGGGCCTGATGCCATCAACCCATAAAGGGTCGGACTACGCAAAGCGTGCCGCCGTGTCGGCTTCGCCTCGCCGGTGATTGCGGCCCTCGGCCGGACACATCGGGCGCCTGTCACGCGGGGACGGTCCCCGCTTCCAAACAGGAGCCGGAGTGATGTCTCCCGCAGAAGCAAACGCCTTCGCTTTCAGCCTCGCCACCAGCCTGATGGTCAGCATCATCATCTTCCGCGCCGGGGATGGCAGCCTCGCCGTCACGCCAGCGGACGAGTACGACGGGGACACCTCGGAGATCGTCGGTGAAACCGACCCCTACGCCGAATGAACCGTCTTGGGACGCAGCGAAAGACGAGGTGACGTCCAACTCCGACGCGCCTCGCCAGCTTGTTCCGCACTTACTGTGTCGCAGGCCAGGATCTGGCAGCGTTGCCAGATCCTGGGCGATAGGTGAGGCGAACAAGGCAACCGCGCGTCAGGCTGTGACGGAATGCGCGCCAAAATTATTGCCTTCCACGACAGCTAGGTCAGTCGTGCCCGCGTTGTGCGCGGCGTGGCCAGGAGCAGGCTCGTTTCGCTACCCGTAATGCCGGCTATGAGTCGGATGCGCCGTAGCACAGCATCGAAATCGGTCAGCGAAGCCGTCCCGAGCTCGACCACCAGGTCCCAGCGGCCGTTTGTCGTGTGAATTGTCGAGACTTCAGGGAAGCCACCAAGCGCCCGAACCACGCGGTCGGCGGCATGGCCTTCTATCTCGATCAGCATGATGCCACGGATGCGCTGATCGACTGCGTCGGCGCGCAGCACCACCGTGTAGCCGATGATGTCGCCGGACCGCTCCAGCCGCTCCATACGTGCTCTGACCGTGGCGCGCGAGACGCCGAGATCAATGGCGAGATCCGACACGCTGCGCCGCGCATCATGCCGCAGCAAGGTCACGAGTCGTTCGTCCAGCGCATCCATCAGGTTACCACTTTGGTCAATTTCGCTGCCGTCACGATAAACAATGCTTTTCGGATTGCCAATTCTACCTGTTCATATCGCCGCCTCGCCATGATCTCCTCCCGGCCAATCGAACTTGGTCAGCGGGAAAAACAATGCGTTGCAAAATCGTCGGGGCACCGGTGCAGGACGGCGCTGGCAGAATGGGATGCGAAATGGGGCCGAGTGCACTGCGGACCGCTGGCCTTGCTGAGGTCCTGTCCAGCCTCGGCCACGCTGTCGAGGATCTCGGCACCGTCCAGGCCATTCTGCCGAGGCGCGTCGTGCATGGCAATCTGGCGCTGAAGGCCTTGCCCGAAATATCGGCCTGGACATCCGCGATTGCCGACGCGGCATATGCGGCGAGCAACGACGCCATGCCGATCTTTCTCGGCGGCGACCATTCGATCTCGGCCGGGACCGTGTCGGGCCTCGCCCGCCGCGCTGCCCAAACCGGGCGTGCGCTGTTCGTGCTGTGGCTCGACGCGCATCCGGACTTCCACACGCTCGACACCACCGCCAGCGGCAATCTGCACGGTGTTCCGCTCGCTTACGCCAGCGGCCAGCCAGGTTTTAGCGGCTATTTTCCGGATCTGCCAGCAGCGGTCGATCCCAAGCGTATTTGCACCATGGGCCTGCGCAGCGTCGACCCGGCCGAGCGCAGCGCGCTCAACCAGGCGGGCGTGACCGTGCACGACATGCGCGCCATCGACGAGCATGGCATCGCGCCGCTGCTGCGCGCCTTCCTGGCGCGCGTGTCGGCGGAAGGCGGGCTGCTGCATGTCAGTCTCGACGTCGACTTCCTCGACCCGTCAATTGCGCCGGCGGTTGGCACCACGGTTCCCGGCGGCGCCACCTTCCGCGAGGCGCATCTGGTGATGGAGATGCTGTCCGACAGCGGTTTGGTCACCAGCCTCGATCTGGTTGAACTCAATCCCTTCCTCGACGAGCGCGGCCGCACCGCGACGCTGATGGTCGACCTGACGGCGAGCCTGATGGGCCGCCGCATCATGGACCGCCCGACCCGCAGCCATTCGGGGAGCTTTTGATCATGACAGCGGCAAAGCTGAACATCGTTCCCTTCGTCAGTGTCGACCGCATGATGAAGCTGGTGATCGCCATAGGTGTCGAGCGCTTCCTGACCGAACTCGCCAGCTATATCGAGGAAGACTTCCGTCGCTGGGACCTTTTCGACAAAACGCCACGCATCGCCTCGCACAGCCATGACGGCGTCATCGAGTTGATGCCGACAAGCGATGGCCGGCTCTATGGCTTCAAATACGTCAACGGCCATCCCAAGAACATGCGCCAGGGTTTGCAGACGGTCACCGCTTTTGGCGTGCTCGCCGATGTCGGAAGCGGCTATCCAATGCTGCTCACGGAAATGACCATCCTGACCGCGCTGCGCACAGCCGCCACATCCGCCGTCGCGGCCAAATATCTGGCGCCGAGCGGCGCCCGCACCATGGCCATCATCGGCAATGGCGCGCAGTCGGAGTTCCAGGCGATCGCCTTCAAGGCGTTGACCGGCGTCGGTCGGCTCAGGCTCTACGACATCGATCGATCAGCCTCGCTGAAATGCGCGAAGAACCTGGCTGGCATGGGATTCGACATCACCATTTGCGAAACCGGGCAGGAAGCGGTCGAAGGTGCCGGGATCATCACGACCGTTACCGCGGACAAGCAATGCGCCACCATTCTCACCGACAACATGATCGGCTCCGGCGTCCACATCAACGCCGTCGGCGGCGATTGCCCCGGCAAGACCGAACTCCATAGAGACATCCTGCTGCGCTCCGACATTTTCGTCGAGTTCCCGCCACAGACGCGCATCGAGGGCGAGATCCAGCAGCTGGATTCCGACCATCCGGTGACCGAGCTCTGGCAAGTGATCGCCGCCAGGGCGCAAGGGCGCCGAGAAGCCAAGCAGATCACACTTTTTGATTCCGTCGGCTTCGCCATTGAGGACTTTTCGGCGCTACGCTATGTGCGCGACCAGTTGCAGGCGACCGGCCTCTATGAGGAACTCGATCTGCTGGCCGATCCCGACGAGCCGCGCGATCTGTTCGGCATGCTGCTGAGGGCGGCCATGCAACCGGCAGCGTGAGACGGGTAACGTCCCGCAGGCCACCGTTTCGCCCGGTTGCGTGTGCGCCAGCTTAACCGGTGACGTTCATTGACTACAACGTTCAAGCGGTGGTCCGCAGTCATCTCCTGCGTCCGTCTGACCAAGGCCACAGCTTTCGATCACCACCGACGACGCGGGTGCAGCGGGAGAGGCTGGGCCCTGGGCTTGTCGCAGGCAATGCAAACAGATCGTGGAAGCATATCATGCTCGACGCAGATCGAGCGTCACGTCCCTGCTGTCTGAAGGCGCGCCAGAGCAGCCATATCTCCTTGATCCAATCCTGTCGTCGCGAGCACACCGGGAGCGGTCTCTTCGATCGGTGTTTCTTGTTCGAAGGACGGCTTCGCCTCGATCGCCTATAACGCAACGGCGCGTCGCGACTTTCTTCCCCTGCCGGCATTGCCGTCATTCCTCGCGCTACAACAAAGTCTCTCCCGCACCGTCCTCCGCTTTGCTTCGGCCCCTTGGGTGCGCCGGCGATTGCCTTCGACCTTTCGATCACCATCGAGACCGCGATGGTGCGGCTCGAAACAAACAGGATCAAGGAGAACTATCATGGCTACCATCGGAACCTTCAAGAAGTCCGGCAACAACGAGTTCACTGGCGACATCGTCACCCTCAGCGTCCAGGCCCGCGGTGTTCGAATCGTCCCCGAAACCCGCACCAACGGTGACAACGCCCCCAGCCACCGCGTCTTCGTCGGCAGAGCAGAGATCGGCGCCGCATGGGCCAAGCAATCCAACGAGGGGCGCAATTATCTCGGCCTCAAGCTCGACGATCCGAGTTTCAACGCCCCGATCTTCGCCAACCTCTTCGATGACGAAGACGGCGAGGGCTATAGCCTGATCTGGTCTCGCCCGAGCCGCCGCAACGCCGAATGAGGCGTCCAAGAAGCCCGCCCGATCCATTCGGGCGGGCTTCCCATTTTGAAGCAGGCTTGGCTTTGTGGGGCGGGTTCAAACATCGGGAGGCGATGCCGAGACAGCATCGCGTGATGCACTCCGAGCCTCCTTCGCTGGCGACACCAGACCTATAAGATTCGGACTTTACATCGACCGATGCCGCCGGAGGGCAACCATGATTGAGCCATTTGACGAGACCGCGCCGACTGGCGACGAACTCACCGACTACGATCGAAGCCACGTGAAGCTCTACATGCGTCTGTTCGATGCTGACGCCGACGGCGCCGATTGGCGCGAAGTGGTCAAGGTGCTTTTCGGAATTGATCCGACAAAGGAGCCCCAACGCGCCCGAACCGTCCATGGTAGCCATCTGGCTCGGGCGCGCTGGATGACGCGCACAGGCTACCGACACCTTCTGCGCCAGACTGACAATTAGCGGGCATTGCCGGCCGGCGATGCTGAAAAGGCATCACGCGATGCTTCCCCGTGACGTTTCGCTGGCCGACAGAGTCCGGAATCGATTCGAGCACGACTTGCCGATTTCGCGAGGAGATGCCGATGAAGCCGAACACGTCGCATTGGCGGGACAGCAACAGCTACGCCTTCTTCGACAGATTGCCAATCGAAGGGCTCGCCTGGGAATGTCTACGCCGCTCAGATTCCTATCATCGTACCTACCTGGGCCTTGTTCATTCGAGAACTGAAAGGGAGCCATTCCCCGAGGAGGCACAGAAACGCTGGGGGTTGCGATTTCCCGGCACGGCCCGATTTGTCGTCCTTGGCGCAAGACGTCTTGTGGTCGCCTCTGGTCGATCCTGCGGTGTTGGCCCTCATGTCATCACCCGACTTCCTGCCGATCGGTCCTGCAACGCTCGGCGGAGTCGGCAGGCATCGTGAGAGCCCGCAAGGATCTCACGCCATTCATGACAACGGGATCTCCGCGCAGATTCTGCTCCTTGCCGGCAGCGAGCGCGACCATTCGCTTGCAGCAGTGATCCCGCTCGATTCTCAAACGCTGGGGCGCGTCGAGGCCCTCGTCCGTCTTTGGCGGGGCTATCACAAGCGGCCTGTGCCGCCAGACACGCGAGTGACAGCTCAGCAGCGCCGTCGCCTGCGGTTGATGATGCAGGCGGCCGATGGCCGCACGAACGGAGCCAGCTATCGCGAAATCGCGACCGCCTGCTACGGAACTGAGCGTGTTGGCGCCAATCCGTGGAAGACCTCATCCCTGCGTGACGCTGCTATTGGCCTCGTCAAAGGCAGCGCGGCCATGATCGGCGGCGGCTATCTGCAACTCCTGCGCCACCGCACGCGACACTAGTCCCGGGGTGGAAATATCACGCCCCCCAATCTTCCCCATCCCCTGCGAAGCCCGCTTTCCGCCACCGTGATCCTCATCCGCCGCTGAACGCCAGCGGTTCCCTTTAGCCACACGGAGGCCGCATCCATGCGAGCAGATCTAGCCGTTTTGCCACCGCGCTTTCTTCGCACCAAGGAAGCAGCCGAATTCCTCAGCCTGTCATCGCGTACGCTCGAGAAGCATCGCACCTATGGCACCGGTCCCGCCTACCGCAAACTCGGCGGCCGTGTCGTCTACGCCATTGACGATCTCCAGGCGTGGGCCGAGCGCGGAGCGGTAATCTCAACATCGGACCCACGCGGTTCAGTCCTTCCCGCCAAACGTCATTTGCCAGTGCTCCGATCCTGACCGGACGGTGAGTTGCGGGACCGCGTAAAGGGCGTGCGCCGATCACGCAATGGACAACCGCTTGTCCTCATCCGGCTGAATCCCGACAAGAGCAGGAGCACATGATGACCGATACCACCGCTTTGGGTGAAGTCGGGTCCGCGCGCGATGCGTTGCGGAACGACAGCCTCACTCGTGTCGAGCTGACATGGATGGCGAAGAAGATCGAGTTCTGGATCCGCTTCGGGTCCGTCGATCGAGAGGAGATCCTTGATCGGCGCCGGCGTGTCCTTTGGTTTCGCCCCGGCGCTATTTTTGCCTTTGTGCGATGGGCCTCGAACGACTTCGGCACGATCATCTCCCGTCTTGATATCGTGCATGCCGTTGCCTCGGGCCAAGCCTACCAGACGCTGCCTTTCGTGCGACCAGGTGGCGACATCCTGCTGACGATGCACGGTTGGCATAGCGTCGAGCGGGTGTTGCAGATGGTCGATGCCGTCGAGCGTCTCGGGATCGATCCGGAAACCGTCTCGCCCGATCATTGGCGGCATGTCCACCACCGGATGACCGCCGGGCAGGAGCCGCGCGCCTACACGCTTGATCTCCATTGCGCCTACCTGCTTCGAAAGAGAATTCAGCCATGAGGCGGTCGGCAATCTACCTGGCGATGGCATTGGCCAGCACGGGCGCGTTCCTTCCAGGTCTCACGGCGTTGCCGCTCCAGTTTGTCTGGAACGCTTCAGCCAGCGTGCCGATCGGCTTCTACCGGATTGACCGCGGCGGCAAGTTTGCGACTGGCGATCTTGTCGCGGTGCGCCCGCCCGAACCGCTGGCAAGCTTCCTTGCCGAGCGGGCCTATCTGCCGAAAAGCGTGCTGCTCCTCAAACGCATCCTTGGTGTTTCTGGCCAGACAGTATGTCGGACCAAGCTCGCTATTTCAGTCGATGGCCGTGACGTTGGCGCCGCGCTTGAGCGAGATCGCGCTGGCCGTGATCTGCCAACCTGGCAGGGCTGTCACAATGTTCCGGCCGCGTCTGTGTTCCTGATGAACCGGCAGGTCCGCGACAGCCTTGACGGCCGCTACTTCGGCTTCTTTTCAACCGACCACGTCATCGGCCGCGCGGTCCCGCTGTGGACCGACGAGCAAGGCGACGGCCGCTTTCAATGGCGCGCGCAAGCGCGGTGAGCGCGCCACCAGCGGCTCTTTCAGGCCGTCCCCGGTCACCGCCGATCATCCTCGAAAGGACAAAGCACATGCCACAGATCGGACAGTTCATACGCAATCAAACCGGCTACTCCGGGCGCATCAGGACACTCAGACTCGACCTCGACATCGCAATCGTCGAGGCGGATGCGAGTGACGCCGAAAACGCGCCTGACTATCGCGTGCACGCCGGCCACGAAGATGGTCCTGCGATCGGCGCCGGTTGGAAACGCTCCGGGGAAAAGGCCGGTGAGTTCGTTTCGCTGCAGATCGACGACCCGACCTTCGCGCAACCCATCCGCGCCAACCTCTTCCAGAGCGGCGATGACAAGGCCTCCTGGTCGCTGCAGTGGTCGCGACCGCGCGACCGCGCTGAGAAGGATTGAGTGATGTCCGCGCGCCGTCGGTCACCGAACCATCTGGACCCGTCCGCATTGCTTCGTGTGAGTCGGGGCAACGCGCTTGTCCTGCTCGCCGGACTCTGCGTCCTATCCTCAGTTCCTGCGATTTCAGTGGCGAAGGATTCCACGGTCGGCACACCGGCGGCGCGCGACTACTACGAGGCCCATATCGCGGAGGCGGCGAAGCGATTCCGGCTACCGCCCGCCTGGATCCGTGCCGTCCTCGGCGCGGAAAGTGCCGGCGACC
The DNA here is from genome assembly GCF_040320745.1 of Mesorhizobium sp. M0621. Taxonomy (NCBI): domain Bacteria; kingdom Pseudomonadati; phylum Pseudomonadota; class Alphaproteobacteria; order Hyphomicrobiales; family Phyllobacteriaceae; genus Mesorhizobium; species Mesorhizobium sp. M0621. Next base: position 8,930 of record NZ_JAMYQF010000047.1, read on the forward strand.
AACGCGCCACCTCGCGAAAAGGCGCCATGGGCCTGATGCAGATCGTTCCGAAAACCTGGGCCGAGCTGCGAGTTCGGTATCGCCTCGGCAGCAATCCTTACGATCCGCGCGACAACATTATCGCGGGCTCTGCCTACATCCGAGAGCTCCTCGATTGCTATGGATTTCCCGGGTGGATTGCCGCCTACAACGCAGGCCCGGGGCGCTACGAGGCGTCATTGCTGGGTCGGCAACTGCCTCGGGAAACGCGCGCCTATGTTGTTACCGTTGCGTCCGCCATCCGCAGCGACAACACGACGAGAGTTACCAGCCCGGGCCGCGCTGCGGCATCTGGCTGGAGGAAAGCGCCACTCTTCGTCGTGCAACCGGTAGGCAAGCCTGCCGCCAATTCCCGGCCCGCCGAACGTCCGCTCAATGACGCGTCGGGGGCGCAGATTGTGGGCGAACCATCCAATCCTGCACCTTGGTCGGCCGGCCTTTTCGTGACCAGGGCTGAGCCATGAGCCGGCATGCCATCTTTGGTGTCAACGCGAACTCTTGCGCACTATGGCGGGTGTCAGGGTTGAAGGCCGCGAACACGACCGAGGGATGGCAGGATAAAAGGGCGCACTTTGCGCGCCGGTTGGGTGGTTGTTTTTCCTGTGCTTTTCGGGGCGTGCGGCACCTTGCCGCCATTCCGCGCAACGTGCGCCAAATGGCGAACACCTTGGATCTGCATCCATTTCTCCACATTGCAGGAGAGTGCGATGGCCAATGAGCGCGAGTTTCGCATCCGGCCCGGGCGAATCCGCTCGACCCGCTCGCAGCAAGCCCGGCCCTTCATCGCGCAGGCCTTGGCGGCGGCGAGAAAAGCCGGCGGGGGCATCTCCCGCTCGGGACGGATCAATGCCGGCAATCGCTCCCGGTTTGGTCACGGTCAGCGCGCCAGCATCCAGGCCAACCGCCTCATCACCTCGCGGTCGCGAGGCGCCGTCGTCAAGGCACGCGTCGTTCGTCATTCCGTGCGCGCAATGCCACTCGCCACGCATCTCGGCTATCTGCGGCGCGAGGGCGTCAGCCAGGATGGAGAAAAGGGGCGGCTGTTCGGACCGGGAACGGAGAATGCCGATGGCGCGGCCTTCGCCGCACGCAGCCAGGAAGACCGGCACCATTTCCGCTTCATCGTCTCGCCGGACGACGCTCTTGAAATGGCGGACCTCAAATCCTTCACCCGCGATCTGGTTGGACAGATGGAGAAGGACCTCGCCACGCGGCTCGACTGGGTAGCGGTCGATCACTGGAACACCGAGCATCCTCATGTTCATTTGATCGTGCGCGGCGTTCGCGACGATGGCCAGGACCTCGTCATTTCGCGCGACTACATCAAGGAAGGAATGCGCGACCGCGCGCGCGATCTGGTTACCCAGGAACTGGGGCCGCGCACCGATCTTGACATACGCCGCACACTCGAAAGCCAGATCGAGTCCGAACGGTGGACGCAACTCGATCGGCAACTGCTTCGCGACAGCCGGGATACCGGAGTCGTTGATCTAGCCCCGAGTCCTCATGGTCAACCGGATGAGTATCACGCGCTGAAGGTCGGCCGGCTGCGCAAGCTCGACGCGCTTGGTCTTGCCGATCAGGTAGGACCTGGCCAATGGATAATTGATGACAAGGCTGAGGCGACCCTGCGCGAGCTCGGCGAGCGCGGCGACATCATCAAGCGGATCCACCGGGGGCTGTCCGAGCGAGGCATCGAGCGCGGCTCAGCCAGTTATGTCCTGGCCGCAGAACGTCTTGATACGCCCGTTATCGGGCGGCTGGTCGATCGCGGGCTCGATGACGAACTGAACGGAACGGCCTATGCCGTGGTCGACGGTGTCGACGGACGCACCCATCACATCAAGCTTTCCGGTTTGGAGGCGGCTGGCGACAGCGCACCAGGATCGATCGTCGAGCTGCGCAAATTCGACGATGCGCGCGGTCAACGTCGAGCCGCGCTCGCGGTGCGCTCGGATCTTGGGCTGGGTGAGCAGATTACGGCATCTGGCGCAACATGGCTCGACCGTCAGGCAATCGCGCGCGAGCCAACCGCCCTGGCTGAAGCTGGCTTCGGCGCCGAGGTCCACGATGCCTTGGACCGGCGGGTCGAACATCTTGTCAATCAAGGGCTCGCGGAACGGCAAGGCCGACGGATCGTCTTCACCCGTGACCTGCTCGATACCCTACGTCGCCAAGAGCTGGAGATGCTCGGCGACAGGCTCGCGCCCGACACTGGAAAACCCTTCAAACATGCTGCCAGTGGAGACTTTGTCGCCGGCACCTACCGCCAACGCTTATCGCTCGCCTCCGGCCGTTTTGCCATGATCGACGACGGGCTCGGCTTCCAGCTTGTTCCCTGGACGCCCTCTCTTGAAAAACACCTCGGCCAGCACGTCTCGGGTGTCGCCCGCGGGGATGGCGGTATCGACTGGGGCTTTGGCCGCAAGCGGGGGCTCGGACTCTGACACCATAAGAAGGACCACACCATGTCGGCCACGAAAATCCTCTGGGGCCAGATCCTCACCGTCTTTGCTATTGTACTGTTTACAAGCTGGGCGGCTACGCAATGGACCGCATGGAGGCTCGGCTTCCAGAGTGGGCTCGGACCGCCCTGGTTCGAGATCGCCGGGCTGCCCGTCTATTATCCACCGGCCTTGTTCTGGTGGTGGTATTTCTACGACGCCTACGCTCCTGGCATCTTCGTGGAAGGCGGATTGATCGCTGTATCCGGCGGCTTCCTCTCCATCATCGTCGCGATCGGCATGTCAGTGTGGCGGGCGCGCGAAGTCAAGAACGTCCATACCTATGGTTCGGCGCGCTGGGCCGACAGGAGAGAGGTTGAGGCTGCGGGCCTGCTTGGCGCCGAGGGCGTGGTGCTTGGACGCTATGAGGGGCACTATCTGCGCCACGATGGTCCTGAGCACGTGCTGTGTTTCGCCCCGACGCGGTCCGGCAAGGGTATCGGCCTGGTGGTACCTTCGCTGCTTACCTGGCCAGGCTCTGCGATCGTCCACGACATCAAGGGTGAGAACTGGCAGCTTACCGCCGGCTTTCGCGCTCAGCACGGTCGCGTGCTGCTCTTCGATCCGACCAATTCGACATCGTCAGCCTACAATCCTCTACTGGAGGTCCGCCGCGGCGAATGGGAGGTCCGCGACGTCCAGAACATTGCAGACATTCTGGTCGACCCGGAAGGCAGTCTGGAAAAACGTAATCATTGGGAGAAGACCAGCCACGCTCTGTTGGTTGGCGCGATCCTGCATGTTCTCTATGCCGAGCAGGACAAGACGCTTGCCGGCGTCGCCGGTTTCCTCTCCGATCCAAAGCGCCCGATCGAGTCGACGCTTGCCGCGATGATGAAGACCGCGCATCTCGGCGAAGCAGGCCCGCATCCGGTGATCGCCAGTGCGGCGCGAGAGCTGCTCAACAAGTCCGACAACGAACGCTCAGGCGTGCTCTCCACCGCGATGTCCTTCCTTGGTCTCTATCGCGATCCCGTGGTGGCCGGGGTGACCACGCGCTGCGACTGGCGGATCGCCGACATCGTCGGCGGCACACGACCGGCAACGCTTTATCTTGTCGTCCCGCCTTCGGACATCAACCGGACCAAACCGCTCATTCGCCTTATCCTCAATCAGATTGGTCGTCGTCTCACCGAGGACCTGCAAACGAAGACAACCCGCCACCGCCTGCTTTTGATGCTGGACGAGTTCCCTGCCCTCGGCCGCCTCGATTTCTTCGAAAGCGCGCTTGCTTTCATGGCGGGGTATGGGCTGAAAAGCTTCTTAATCTCGCAGTCGCTGAACCAGATCGAGAAGGCCTACGGTCCCAACAACTCGATCCTCGACAATTGTCATGTCCGTGTCAGCTTCGCCACCAACGATGAAAGGACCGCCAAGCGCGTGTCGGACGCGCTCGGCACGGCAACCGAAATGCGGGCGATGAAGAACTATGCCGGTCACCGGCTATCGCCTTGGCTTGGGCATCTCATGGTGTCGCGACAGGAGACTGCCCGCCAGTTGCTGACCCCTGGCGAGATCATGCAGCTTCCGCCGGCCGACGAGATCGTAATGGTGGCAGGCGCGCCGCCGATCAGAGCGAAGAAAGCGCGCTACTACGAGGATGGCCGCTTTCAGGAGCGCGTGCTGCCGCCACCCGAATTGGCTCGATCTGAAGAGGCTGACCGTAATGACTGGAGCCACTTGCCGATCTTGGCTAGGCCTGAGGTCACAAACGCTTCCGGCATGCCGCGGCAGGACGATGGCGATCCAACGGGATCGGAGCGTCGCCTGCAAGCCGAACTCAATCGGGCTCAGGCGGTCGAGAAAGCAGCTCCCATTGAAAACGAATTCGAGATGGTACCGGCCGACGATGGCGACGACGATGATGCCGTCCGCAACCGACGCCTGACTCGACTCATGCACGGCGTGGCACGCCAGGTTTCCCTGGACCCCGATGACGGCATGGAGTTGTAGGCGCGATGTCGGCTCGCAAAAAGAAAGTGCAGATTTCCGTCTATCTCGATCAGACCATCATGAGGATGCTTGCGGACTATGCGGCGCGGCGCGATCAATCCCAATCCATGATAGCGGAAGCCGCGCTCGCTTCATTCCTGTCGCCGGAAGGGGATGAACGTCGCGAGGCGGCTATTGCCAAACGTCTCGACCAGATCGATCGCCGCCTGGCCAGGCAGGAGCGCGATATCGGCATCGCGGTCGAGACCCTGGCGGTCTTCGTCCGCTTCTGGCTCGCGACCACGCCCGCATTGCCTGAGCCCGCAGCGCAGGCCGCGCGCGCCAAGGCGGCCGAACGCTACGAAGCCTTCGTCACGGCTCTGGGGAGGCGTTTGGCGAAGGGGCCAAAACTGCGGCAGGAGATTTCGGAAGATGTCCATCCGGTGGACGACAAAGGATTGCCGTCCTCAACCGGATTGTAGCCTGTTGTTCACGCCATCCAACGTCATGGCGGCATGACGGCGAGCTGCCACAGCTTTTTAATTCTTTAGCTTAGCCTTTGCCTGGCAGTGATCGCTCAACCGGCGGGAAGTGAGGCGGTTGCATTGCCCGACAGTCCTTGATTTGCCAGTTCTCCGAGAAAACGAGTGAACGGGACGATGTCTTGGTGAACGCTGGCCTGCTCAAGAGCGGCCATGTAGTCGGCGCGGCGTTGCACCGGAATGACAGTCCAGGGATAACCGCCGGCCGCCATCATGACATTCATCAAGAACCGCCCCATGCGGCCGTTCCCATCCATGTAGGGGTGGATGTAGACAAAAATGAAATGCCCGAGGACGACACGCGCCGCCGGATGCTCCTCTTCTTCGAGCATCTCAAAAAAGACAGGCATCGCGTCCCGCACGGCATTGGGCGGCAGCGGGACATGCATGGAATTGCGGATGAACACGCGCTCGCTGCGGTAGCCGGCGAGATCGCCGGGTTTGACGATACCCACGGTCACGCTGGGGGCGAATAGCTCGCGGTACCACTCGCCATGATCGTCATCGACGACGCGGCCAGCATTTTGATTGGCAAGCACAGACGTCACGCTGCGTTTGACCGCTTCGAAGGCCTGGTAGTAACCGCGTGCCGCGAGCGCGTCGCGGTGCTCGCCGTCTTGCGGATTCCTGTCGGGGTTCCAGGTGCCGCTGCGCACGCGATCGATCAGGTCGGGGCTGACCCGATAACCTTCGATGGAGAGTGAATGATAGGCATCGGCGGCATAGACGTCATCGACGCGCCGAAGGTAGCCGTCGACGTCATTCGGGCGTCCGGGTGCTTCTGGAAAATTCTTGATGACCGTGCCGCGCATCTCCTGCCACATCAGCCTGATCCGTCCGGCATAGGGTGACGTCTCGCGGCGAGGCAGGGACAACTCCACCTTCGTGTCGAACGGGTCGGTTTCACGAACCGTGTACCCGGCGGCCTGCATGCTGCGGACAATGTCATCTGCGATGCGCTCGCGACCGATGTTGCGAAAGGCACCGGTGAGGCGTCCGGCGATCGTGCTGTGACCTCCTTCGAGCAGGCGCGCGAGAATTTCTGAGGCATCCGAGAACATTGCCAATGCCGTCCGCGCGTCGGTCGGCTTTTGCGTGAAGAAAGCGGGTGAGGCTTCGATGAGCGCCGCTGGCAAGGCATAAAGTCGGAGGCCGTCTGTCTCGGCAATATCGCGAGCAACCGGCATGCTGGCTCGCATGTCGAAAATCGAGGTGCCGTGCAGAAGCGTGGTGGGTTTGTTGCCTCCAGTGGGAGATCGCACCAACAATTGCGCCGGGACCGTACGATTGCCGGCATGAAAGGAGAGGGAGGCGTCGGGTGCGATACACCAGTTTTTGCCGAAGCGATCGCTCAAATAGCTGGTGCAAAAATCCCAAAATGAGGCGTACCAGCCCGTCGTCTCGCCCTGGCGCTGATGTGGATTAGACGGGATGTACCAGCCCTTCATGACTTCTCGTAGGAAGCCGCCTTTGAGAAGCCGTTCGCGATGGGTACGTGAGAGATCGCTTGAGCGGATGGCGACGATGGGCCGATCCTGTAGTTCCTTCAGCGCGGCGAGCGACTCGGCCAATTTCTCATGCATCGGTGCCATCTTGCGCGGTCCTTAGGCTTTTACGTTGTGCGTTCATTAGGGTTTCACGTTGCCGCAGTATTAGGTTTTCATGCTGCACGATTATTAGGTTATTATGTTGCACCATTTTTAGGGTATCTAGCAATAGGCTACTCAGCTCGGAGGTGCTTGCTCTTGCGCGCCTGAACCGAAACTGGGTTCGGCCATACCATACTGACAGAGGTCATTGCTGGCTAAGCTTGAAGCGCAGAAGCTGGCGTGGGAATCGGCAAAAGCAATCAGGACTTGATCGGGACGACGACGATCACGGTCAGGAAGACGAGCATGATGATCATGCCGACGATCATTCCGCTGCTGATGCTATGACTATCAGGTGCCCCATACTGAGACGGAGGGGGGTCTCAACGTTTCGACCTCGGAAGCATTCTCGTCTCGCAGAGGCGATAGCGGCACCGCCGTTTTCCTGTATTTACACGCCACACTACGCATGCTCGATATACTTGTTGCAGCAGCCTAAAATACCCTCCTCTTAATCATCCCCGACCGGGGACCATTTGAATTGTCCCCGACCGAAACGGGGACAAAATGGCTACTTCGCACAACGATATCGAAGGACGAGCGCGCAGCTCGCGCATGCTGCGGACAGCGCTTGGGCCGGCCATCAGCCGGTTCTTGGACGATCCCAAAATCGTCGAAGTGATGTTGAACCCGGATGGCCGGATTTGGGTCGATCGGCTCGTTGAAGGTCTGTCCGGGACGGACGAGATGATCTCAGCCGCCGACGGCGAGCGCATCGTGCGACTGGTCGCCCATCATGTCGGCGCGGAAGTGCATGGCCGCTCGCCACGCGTCTCTGCGGAATTGCCGGACACCGGAGAACGCTTCGAAGGATTGCTGCCGCCTGTCGTCACAGCGCCTGCCTTCGCAATCCGTAAACCTGCTGTCGCCGTCTTCACACTCAAAGACTATGTGGCGGCAGGCATCATGAGCACTCAACAGGCAGTGACGTTGCGCGCCGCCGTCGCCACCCGTGCCAACATCCTCGTCGCCGGCGGCACATCAACCGGCAAGACGACGCTGACCAACGCCTTGCTCGCCGAAGTCGCCACGGGGTCTGACCGAGTGGTCATCATCGAGGACACGCGCGAACTGCAATGCGCGGCTCCCAATCTTGTCGCCATGCGGACCAAGGAGGGCGTCGCGACTCTGTCGGACCTTGTTCGTTCTTCGCTGCGTCTGCGGCCCGATCGCATACCGATCGGCGAAGTTCGCGGTCCGGAGGCTCTCGACTTGCTCAAGGCATGGGGCACGGGCCACCCCGGCGGCATCGGCACAATTCATGCCGGCTCCGGTATCGGCGCGCTGCGCCGGCTCGAGCAACTCATCCAGGAAGCCGTCGTCACCGTTCCCCGTGCGCTGATTGCCGAAACCATCGACATCGTCGCGGTGCTAGCCGGACGCGGCTCAGCGCGGCGGCTTGCCGAACTCGCGCACGTCGAAGGTCTCGGCCCTGACGGCGACTACCGCATCATTCAAGCCAAACCTACCGACACAGGAGACAATTCATGATCGCCGCTCTTTTACGCGGCTACCGCAATGCGGTTGCCGCAGCCACGACCCTTGCTGTCAGTCTCGCCGTTGCGCCGGCCGCACACGCGTCGGGCTCGTCAATGCCGTGGGAACAGCCCCTCGAGAAGATCCTGCAGTCGATCGAGGGCCCTGTCTCCAAGATCATTGCGGTCATCATCATCATCGTGACGGGTCTGACGCTTGCCTTCGGTGATACGTCGGGCGGCTTTCGGCGGTTAATCCAGATCGTCTTTGGTCTCTCGATCGCCTTCGCGGCCTCCAGCTTCTTTCTGTCGTTCTTCTCGTTCGGCGGCGGAGCCTTGATCTGATGGCAACCGCTTTCGAACAGCTCGACGCGGTGCCGGGGTGGGTCGTCCCCGTTCACAAGGCGCTGACCGAACACATCCTGCTCGGCGGCGCGCCGCGCTCCATCGCGATCCTGAATGGTACGCTCGCCGGCGCGGTCGGCCTCGGCCTGCGGCTCTGGCTGGTCGGTCTCATCATCTGGGCGCTTGGGCATGCCGCCGCTGTATGGGCTGCGAAACGCGATCCGCTCTTTTTCGAAGTCGGGCGTCGGCATCTGCGCATGCCCGGGCATCTGTCGGTTTGAGGACGCGGTCATGATGAATCTTGCCGAATTTCGCCGTTCCGGTAGCCGCCTTGCCGACTATCTGCCGTGGGCCGCTCTTATCGCCCCTGGCGTTGTCTTGAACAAGGACGGCAGTCTGCAGCGCACCGCCAGGTTTCGTGGACCCGATCTCGATTCAGCTGTGGCCGCCGAATTGGTCGCGGTCGCTTCGCGCATCAATAATGCCTTCCGTCGGCTCGGCTCTGGTTGGAGTATCTTCGTCGAGGCGCAGCGGCATGAGGCGGCGACCTATCCGCAGAGCCAGTTTCCCGACCCGGCCTCTGGCTTGGTCGACGCCGAGCGCAAGGCCGACTTCGAGGAAGAAGGCGTCCATTTCGTCTCGAGCTACTTCCTCACCTTCCTCTATCTGCCGCCCGCCGAGGAGGCAGCGCGCACGGAAGGGTGGCTCTACGAGGGGCGCGAACGGTCCGGCGTGGATCCGCATGAAACCCTGCGCGCGTTTGTCGACCGCACCGAGCGCATGCTCTCGCTGCTCGATGGCTTCATGCCGGAATGCCTTTGGCTCGATGATGTCGAGACGTTGACTTATCTGCACTCCACTGTCTCGACGAAGCGCCATCGCGTGCGGGTACCGGAGGCGCCGGTCTATCTCGATGCGCTGCTGGCCGACCAGCCGCTGACAACCGGGCTTGAGCCACGCCTTGGTGACCAACACATTCGTGTGCTCACCATCATCGGTTTCCCGACCGCCACCACGCCAGGCTTGCTTGATGAGCTCAATCGGCTGGCCTTTTCCTATCGATGGTCGACGCGCGCAATCCTGCTAGACAAGGTCGACGCCACGAAGCTGCTGACGAAGATCCGGCGCCAGTGGTTTGCCAAGCGCAAGAGCATCGCCGCGATCCTGAAGGAGGTGATGACCAACGAGGCGTCTGTGCTGATGGACACGGACGCCTCCAATAAGGCGGCCGACGCCGACATAGCCTTGCAGGAACTCGGCGCCGACATGGCGGGCATGGCGTATGTCACCGCGACGATCGCAGTCTGGGATGCCGACCCGCGGCTCGCCGACGAGAAATTGCGCCTTGCCGAAAAAATCATCCAGGGTTGCGACTTCACGGCCATGGTCGAAACCGTCAACGCCGTCGATGCCTGGCTGGGCTCATTGCCCGGGCATGCCTACGCCAATGTCCGCCAACCGCCGCTGTCGACGCTGAATCTCGCCCACATGATTCCCCTCTCTGCCATGTGGGCGGGCCTGGAACGGGACGAGCATTTCGGTAGCCCCCCCTTGCTCTACGGCAAGACCGAAGGCTCGACCCCGTTCCGGTTGTCCCTGCATGTCGGTGATGTCGGCCACACGCTCGTCGTCGGCCCCACCGGCGCGGGCAAGTCGGTGCTGCTTGCGCTGATGGCCCTGCAGTTCCGCCGCTACCCGCGCAGCCAAGTCTTCGCCTTCGACTTCGGCGGCTCGATCCGCGCGGCCACGCTGGCCATGGGAGGTGACTGGCACGATCTCGGCGGCGAACTCACCGAAGGTGCGCAGGCCTCCGTCTCACTGCAGCCGCTCGCCCGCGTCCACGACACCTATGAGCGCGCCTGGGCGGCTGACTGGATCGTTGCGATCCTTGCGCGCGAGGGCATTCCCATCACCCCGGACGTCAAGGAGCATGTCTGGACCGCGCTAACATCCCTCGCCTCGGCACCCATTGGGGAGCGCACCATTACCGGCCTGAGCGTGCTGTTGCAGGCGAATGCTTTGAAGCAGGCCCTGCGGTCATACTGCATCGGTGGTCCGCACGGCCGACTGCTCGATGCCGAGGCCGAACATCTTGGAGCGGCATCCGTCCAGGCGTTCGAGATCGAGGGCCTGGTTGGCACCGGGGCCGCGCCCGCCGTCCTGACCTATCTGTTTCATCGCATCGGTGACCGGCTCGACGGACGGCCGACGCTGCTCATCATCGACGAAGGGTGGCTTGCGCTCGACGACGAGGGCTTCGCAGGCCAGCTGCGCGAATGGCTGAAGACACTGCGCAAGAAGAACGCCAGCGTCATCTTCGCCACCCAGTCCTTGTCCGACATTGACGGTTCGGACATCGCACCGGCAATCATCGAGAGTTGTCCAACCCGCCTGCTCTTGCCGAACGAGCGCGCGATCGAACCGCAGATCACCGCCATTTACCGCCGTTTCGGCCTCAACGATCGCCAGATAGAGATCCTGGCGCGCGCGACCCCCAAACGCGACTATTACTGCCAGTCCCGGCGTGGCAACCGCCTCTTTGAGCTCGGCCTGTCGGAAATCGGCCTGGCGCTGTGCGCCGCATCCTCCAAGACGGACCAGACACTGATCGACAGCGTTCTCGCCGAGCATGGCCGCGACGACTTCCTCGCGGCCTGGCTGCGCGCGCGAGGCGTTGGCTGGGCCGCGGATCTCATTCCCAATCTCATCCCCCAAGCCGAAAAGGAGCCTCACTCATGAACACTCGTCGAATCCCCTCGCGCGCCCTTATGCTCGCTGCGGCGATGCTTGGGCCGCCCCTCATGGTCGCACCATTGGTGGCGACTCCAGCGCATGCCTTCATCGTGTTTGATCCATCGAACTACACGCAGAATGTGCTGACGGCCGCGCGATCGCTCCAGCAGATCACCAACCAGATCACCTCCCTGCAAAACCAGGCGCAGATGCTGATCAACCAGGCCCGCAATCTCGCGAGCCTGCCTTTCTCCTCGCTCCAGCAATTGCAGCAATCGGTGCAGAGGACGCAGCAGCTCCTCAACCAGGCGCAGAACATCGCCTTCGACGTCCAGCAGGTCGACCAGATGTTCCAGCAGAAGTACGGCAACGTTTCGCTCTCCGCGTCGGATGAAGCGCTCGTTGCCGATGCGCGCTCCCGCTGGCGCAACACTGTTGGCGGTCTTCAGGACGCCATGCGCGTGCAGGCGGGCGTCGTCGGAAACATCGACACCAACCGGACACAAATGTCGGCGTTGGTGAGTTCGAGCCAGTCCGCAACCGGCGCGCTCCAGGCGACGCAAGCCGGCAATCAGCTTCTCGCGCTGCAGGCCCAACAACTCGCCGACCTCACTGCCGTTGTCGCCGCCAACGGCCGCGCTCAGGCATTGACCGATGCCGAACGTGCCGCGGCCGCCGAACAGGGTCGCGAACAGCGCCGCCGCTTCCTCACCCCAGGCTCCGGCTATCAGGCCGGCAACGCCCAGATGTTCAACCGCTGAGGCCCGACCATGGACGGCCAGATCTTCGCGCGCCTCATCGCCGTCATCTTCGTCGCGATCGCCGTCTCGGCGACCGCGCTCAAGATGACCCGGAAGCAGGAAAGTCGGGTCGGCATCGCAGTGGCCGAGCGGGCACCTTCGGCGCCGGATCCACTTCGCGAGAGTCTACGACGCTGCCAGGGGCTCGGCGAGGCTGCCTTGCGTGACGATGATTGCTTGCGCGTGTGGGCAGAGCAGCGTGATCGGTTCCTCGGTTTCAAGGCACCGTCTGCGAGCTTGACCTCCGAGCCGCTCACGCCGCAGTCGCAAGACGCGACACAGCCGGAGGCGCGATAGCATGGGTAGCACCGGCGTCATCGACCAATTCCTTGGTACCTTCACCCGCTACATCGACAGCGGCTTCGGCCTGCTCGGCGGCGAGGTCGCCTTCATCGCCACCACGCTGATCGTCATTGATGTGACGCTCGCTGCACTCTTCTGGAGCTGGGGCGCCGACGACGACATCCTGGCGCGCCTCGTCAAGAAGACGCTGTTCGTTGGCGTCTTCGCCTACCTGATTTCCAACTGGAACAGCCTTGCCCGTATCGTCTTCGAAAGCTTTTCCGGTCTCGGCCTCAAGGCCAGCGGTACCGGCTTTTCGGCGCAGGATCTGCTGCGCCCCGGCAAGGTGGCGCAAACCGGTCTCGACGCGGGGCGACCGCTGCTCGAATCCATCTCCGGCCTGATGGGCTGGGTCTCCTTCTTTGAAAACTTCATCCAGATCGTCTGCCTGCTGTTCGCCTGGGCGTTGGTCTTGCTCGCCTTCTTCATCCTGGCGGTGCAGCTCTTCGTCACGCTGATCGAATTCAAGCTGTCGACGCTGGCCGGTTTTGTGCTGATCCCTTTCGGCCTCTTCGGCAAGACGGCTTTCATGGCCGAACGCGTGCTCGGCAACGTCATCTCATCGGGCATCAAGGTGCTGGTGCTGGCCGTCGTCATCGGCATCGGCTCGACGCTGTTCGGCGAGTTCACTCAAGGGTTCGGCGGCGAAAACCCCACCATCGATCAAGCCATGGCGATCGTGCTGGCCGCGCTGTCGCTTCTTGGTCTCGGCATCTTCGGCCCGGGCATTGCCAATGGCATCGTCTCCGGCGGGCCGCAGCTGGGTGCGGGTGCCGCCGTCGGCACAAGTCTCGCCGCAGGCGGCATGGTGCTTGCCACCGGCGCCGCCGCAGGCCTGGCAGCACGCGGCGGCTCGGCAGCGTTTGCCGCAGGCAGCTCCATTGTGCGAGGCGGCCCGCCTGCAGGCGTGTCTGGGCAAGGCGGCGTTACAGTTGCCGCTTCTGGCTTGGGTGGCGTGGCAAGTGCTGGTGTTTCGCAGAATGACTCGCCGCTCAGGCGCGCCGTCGCGCGCGCCAGTGAATCCGTGCAGTCGACCTCCGCCCCTGGTCCACGGTCCGCCACCGCGGGGACCAGCGAAACCGTGATAGCAGGGACGGTCGGGGGCGGTGCCAAACGCGCAGGCCCCCCTTCCGTCTCCCGCCCCACCGGCCTGGGCGAGGTGGCACAAAGTACCCCTGACTGGGCCAAACGCATGCAGCGGTCCCAGCGCCTGTCGCACGGCGTCCAGACCACCGCCCACGCAGTCCGCGCTGGCGATGCCCATGGCAGCGGCAGTTCCGTTTCTCTCTCCGAAGGCAAATGACCCATGAACATCTTTCGACGGCCCGCCATCCACTACGGCAAGACACCTCAGCCCGAGACCCCATACCAAAAGGCCGCGCAGGTCTGGGACGAACGCATCGGCTCTGCTCGCGTGCAGGCCAGAAACTGGCGCACCATGGCCTTCGGATCGCTGGTCCTCTCGGCCGGCATGGCCGCCGCGCTTGTGTCGCAGTCACTGCGAGGCAGCATTGTCCCTTGGGTGGTGCAGGTCGACACGCTCGGACAGGCGCAGGCACTCGCGCCCGCCGCCCCGGGCTACAAGCCGACCGACCCGCAAATTGCGTGGCATCTCGCCCGCTTCATCGAGCAGGTCCGCTCCATCCCGGCCGATCCGATCGTCGTGCGTCAAAACTGGCTACGCGCCTATGAGTGGACCACTGACGAGGGCGCTGCGGCGCTCAACGATTATGCCCGCATCAATGACCCCTTCTCCAAGGTCGGCAAGCAGCAGGTCTCGGTAGACGTCTCGTCAGTCATTCGCGCCTCTGCCGATTCCTTTCGCGTCGCCTGGGCCGAGCGCCATTACGAGAACGGCCAGCTCTCCACCACTGAGCGATGGACCGCCATCCTGACCACCGTGATCCAGCCACCGCGCGATGCCGACCGGCTGCGGGCCAATCCACTTGGCATTTACGTCAATGCCATCAACTGGTCACGGGAGCTGAATCAATGATCGTGCCTTCGTATGGTGCCGCAACACCCGCGTCTGGATGGTCCGCCTTTGCGGTGGTGTTGCTTTCGGGCTCCGTTCTTGCCGGCTGCGCGTCACCCCAGAAACCGCCGAAAATTGCCTACGATGCCTACGTACCGCCTTTGCCAGCCGCTCCGGCAGCGGCCCCCGATGAGAGGCCAAAACCGTTGCACATTCCACCGGGGTGGGTGGCTGCGCGCGGTGGCGCGGCCGGCAGCACGCCGGCGGCGCGCGTTGAGAATGCCAATGCGGCGGCGCGCGTCCAGCCGCGTCGTGAGGGCTATTACAACGCCATTCAGATCTATCCGTGGAGTGAAGGAGCACTTTATCAAGTCTATGCCGCCCCAGGGCAGATAACGGATATCGCGCTTGAGCCCGGCGAAAGCCTGACTGGCGAAGGTCCGATCGCGGCTGGCGATACCGCGCGCTGGATCATCGGCGACACCGAAAGCGGATCTGGCGTCTCCAGACGTGTGCATGTGATGGTCAAGCCTTCGCGCGCCGACATCACGACGAACCTCGTCATCACTACCGACCGGCGCAGCTATATGATCGAGCTGCAATCGGGCGAGAAGCCGTACATGCCGGCCGTGGCGTGGGCCTATCCCGCGCTCCCGGCTGGACAAGCGCGGACGATCCCCTCGACGCCGGTGATGCCCGACGTCACTGCGCGCAATTACCGCTACGGCCTCGCCGGCGACACGGCTCCCTGGAGGCCGGTCGGTGTCTATGACGACGGCAGGCGCGTCTATGTCGAGTTTCCGCACGGGATCGTGCAAGGCGAGATGCCGCCCATCTTCGTGATCGGCCCGGATGGCGAGGCCGAGATCGCCAACAGCCGCGTCTACCAGAACACCCTGATCGTCGACCGTCTCTTCGGCGCGGCGGAACTACGTCTTGGCAGTGGTAAGCGGCAGCAGACCGTCAGGATCGTCCGCACCGATGGGGCGAGGAGGGCCACTCTGAGGTCAAGCTTCAGTGCAACGTCGAACGTGACAGACGCACCTGGGCAAAGGGGAAGGGAGAAACCATGAACGAGACCGAAACCGCTGCCGCCCCGATGCAGCTTCGCGCCGATCCGCCGCGTGTCACCCGCCTGTCGCGCAACGTGCTCGCCGGCATCAGCCTGTTGGCATCACTCGGCGTCGGCGGCGCGCTGATCTACGCGCTTCACACGGGTGGAACGGGCCCTCATGGCGATGAGCTTTACTCGACGTCCAATAGGCAGCCCGCCGATGGGCTGGCCAGCCTGCCGCGCGACTATATCGGTCCCGTTCTTGGGCAGCCGCTGCCTGGCGATCTTGGCCGACCGATGCTTGATGCACAGAACAAGGGACAGCCCGTCGTGCCACCAACGATCGCGACGCCGATGGTGGATGAAGCTGAACCGCGCCGGCGGGCCGAGGACGAGGCGGCGCGAACGTCGCGCGTCTTCTTCCAGACGGGGCAGTCAACCTCGGCAATGGCCGACGCGCCCGCAGGAAATACCCCGTCGAACCTTGGCGGCTCTGAGCTTGCCGGTCAGATCGGCCAGTCGACCGCGCAAGACCGACAGCTCGGCTTCTTGAATGCGGCCGCCGATCGGCGCACCGTGTCGCCGGATCGCGTCACGCCGCCAGCGTCGCCCTATGTTCTTCAGGCAGGAGCCGTCATTCCGGCAGCGCTGATCACCGGCATCCGTTCCGATCTGCCTGGCCAGATCACCGCGCAGGTGACCGAAAATGTCTATGACAGTCCGACGGGTCGCTCGCTGCTGATCCCGCAAGGTACCCGCGTCATTGGCCAATACGACAACGGCGTCGGCTTCGGCCAGCGGCGCGTGCTGCTTGTCTGGAGCAGGCTGGTGTTTGCCAACGGACGTTCCATTGTTCTTGAACGCCAGCCTGGCACTGACGCTCAAGGCTATGCCGGCCTTGAGGACGGCGTCGACTACCATTGGGCCGAGCTGTTCAAGGCGGCAGCGCTCACCACCATCCTGAGTGTCGGCGCGGAGGCCGGCTCGTCGGGCCAGGAAAGTGATATCGTGCGCGCGCTGCGCGGCGGCGTCTCCGACAGCATCAGCCAGGTCGGCCAGCAGATCGTCCAGCGCCAGCTCAACATCGCTCCGACGCTGACGATACGGCCGGGCTTTAATGTTCGCGTCGTGGTCACACGCGATCTCGTGCTCGAACCTTATGGAGGCTGAAATGGCCAAGTTGAAACTCGGTCCGATCGCAGACGACAAGCCGGTTAAAGTCACAGTGGAACTGCCGGCGCCGCTACACCGCGATCTGTCGAGATATGCCGAGATCCTCGGGCGCGACTCGGGTCAGCCATCGGCCGATCCCCTTCGCCTGATCGTGCCGATGTTGGAGCGCTTTATCGCGACCGATCGCGGTTTTGCCAGGGCCAAGCAAGAGCGGAAGCCTTGAGCGGGGCGTCGTCGCCAAGCAGGACGACGAATGCCGTCGGTCACGCCGTCTCAGTCAGCAGGCGTGCGACATTTGTGCGAGCACCTGCGAGCGTTGTCCGGGCGAATGCGGATACGATGGCTTCGAGAGAAACATTCAACGCGTTGGAAAAGGTCCTGCCCTTCTGCCAAATCGCCACGTAGTGATACAGCGCGGAGGGTTCAACCGGTTTTGCTTCCAGGTTAAACGCTGCGTACTCGCGCGCAATGATCTCGTTGGTTATGGAGATGCCAAGGCCCGCCGAAACGTACCCCGCTTCGTGACCGTTGCAGTCGAATTCGACCAGTATGTCTGGCTCAACGCCTGCGAAGCGCAAGGCATTGAAGTTCATCTGGTGGGCGGCAAATTGGGGATCGATGTCGACTATGGTTTCGCCAGCGAGGTCTTGAGCCTCAATACGCGCCAGTTTTGCAAAACGATGATCGGGATGAAAGATACACACGTTGCGCGCTGAGCCCAGCGGCGCCCATTCAAACAGGGATGGATCGAGAGGCAGCCTTGAGATGCCGAGATCTGCCCGCCCGGCCAAAATGTGCTCTCCGATCTGATCGTAGCTTCCCGAAATCGATCGAACAGTCGACGCAGTCTTCGAACGAATTGTCGCTACGACCCGAGGCAAGGTCACAAAGCCGAAGACTGACGGCGCGGCAATGGCGATCCGTTGCTTTTCGTCGTTCTTCATCGCGAAGATGGACGATTCCAGCCGATCCAGGGACGCTATGGCGAGCTCGACGTTTCGCAGCAGTTCCCAGGCTTCCTGCAACGGGACGATGCGGTTCGACGACCTTTTGAACAGTGTAATGCAAAGCGTTAGCTCGAGTTGCTTCACATGTTGACTGACCGCCGGCTGGCTTATGCCGAGGGCCATTGCCGCGCGCCTTGTCGAACCGGTCCGCAGCACCTCGCGGAAAACCTGCAACTGCCGGAGCTTCAGGCCGCTTTGCAGCAACTCCATCCTTTGCATTCCTTTTTCCGACCGCGTGCTGAGCCAAGCAGGGGTGATTGCCGGGCGTGGCGATTCAAACCGGTTAGCTCCATGCTAGGCATCAGCTTTGAACTTAACCCGATTATATAAGAATTACTTATAGAGTAAATTGTGAAAATGATAGATTGATCAGGAGCTATCGGAGTTTATAGTAGGTCAATGTCGCAAGTGAACTTGAAATTACCGTTCGAACAATGCGCAACCATAGGTAAATATTCTAGATAACAGCGCTGGACAAGCGACGCGCTGCTCGAACTGCCAGCTGAAAAAGGTGCGCTATGAACGGTTTTTCTGCTCAGTTTCTTTTCGCATTCACGGTGACGCTGAGCCTTGCGCTTATCAGCGGGTCTGTCGGTACAGTATTCGGGCTGTTGCTGGCCATTTCCAAAGGCGCGGCCTCGCATCGGCTAAGAAGGGTTGTGACGGCTTACACGACGGTGGTTCGTGGCGTGCCAGAACTTGTCATTATCCTGCTCGTCTACTTTGGAGGCACTACGTTCGCCAGCATGCTCGCCGGCCGCTATGTGGAGGTGAATGCGTTCACCGCAGGGGTGATCGCGCTCTCGGTCGTGTTCAGCGGTTACGCGACGGAAGTGTTCCGGGGTGCGATTGCAGCGGTGCCTGCGGGGCAGACGGAAGCGGCGAAGTCGCTTGGGCTGAATGCCTGGCAGCGTTGGGCCTTCATCATCGGTCCGCAAATGCTGCGGCTGGCGCTGCCGGCATATGGCAATCTGTGGATCTCGCTTTTCAAGGATACCGCGCTGGTGTCCATTGTCGGCCTGACCGACATAATGCGCGTCGCCTTTGTCGGCGCCGGGTCCCTGCGCGCGCCGCTGACCTTCTATCTCGCGGCCTCAGCGCTTTATCTCACCCTCACAACAATGACGCTGGTCTCGATCCGGTTCGCGGAGCGGCGTTACCCCGCTTTCGGTCGCTAGGGGAACTGCAGTGAACCTCCAGTTGATGCTTGATGCGGTGGTGGTGCTCTCCTCAGGGGTGGGGCTCACCTTGACGCTGACCGCGCTATCGTTGATGGCCGGATTTCTACTGTCTGTGCCGCTAGCGTTCATTCGCGCCTTCGCGCGCCCAAGCCTGTCGCTCGCGGTGTTGGGCTATACCTATGTCTTTCGCGGCACTCCGATGCTCGTTCAGCTCTTCCTGCTCTATTATGGCCTCAGCCAGATCGAGGCGGTACGGGCGAGCGTCTTTTGGGTGATCCTTCGCGACCCGTTCTGGTGTGCCCTGCTGACATTCTCGCTGAACAGCGCGGCGCATACCACCGAGATCCTGTGTCGAGGTCTGCAGTCCGTGCCGAAGGGTCTCACCGAGGCCGCCGCGGCTCTCGGCTTGAAACGACTGCAAACCGCCCGCCTTATCACCTTTCCGATCGCGTTCAGGATTTCGCTTCCGGCTTACGGCAACGAAATCGTGGGCATGATCAAGGGTTCGTCTCTGGCAAGCACCGTGACGCTCCTTGAGATCACCGGCATGGCGAGGCAAATGGTTTCGGCCACCTTTGCCCCCTTCGAAATCTTCATCGTCGCCGGCGCGATTTACCTGTCGCTCACCTCGGTTGCCGTGAAAGCAACTCAGCTGCTGGAACGGCGGCTCTCGACCGACGGTCCGCCTGCCGCACGACGCAGGCTGCGACCAAAGCCAGCGCGTTGCGAACCCGAGATCACGACGCCCATGCCGTGACCTTGCAGCTTAGGCTGCTTTCCCACCAACCCCAATGAAAGAGGTGCCTTATGCGCATACCCTTTGCCATGGCTGTTTTGCTCGCATTATTCATGTCAGTCTTCCCGGTCCGGGCCGAGGGCGAGCGCGCGCTATCGATCGCCACCGAAGGCGCTTCGCCGCCATGGGACGGCACCGATGCCAATGGCGAGCTCTACGGTTACGACGTCGATGTCGGACGCGAGCTGTGTCGCCGCATCAACATCAAATGCAGCTTTGTCGCGCAGGACTGGGACGGCATCATTCCCGCCCTGGTCGTCGGCAAGTTCGACGCCATCATGTCCGGCATGGCGATCACCGAGAAGCGCAAGCAGTCGATCGCATTTTCAGTCCCCTACGCCGGGGGCTTCAACCAGTTCGTCGTGCGCAAGGAACTAGGGCTGGACGTCGGCGACACCAAGCAGAGGGTCAACCTTTCGACGGTCGGAGACAAGGAAAAGGCGGCCATCCAGCACGTCAGAGCGACGCTGAGCGGCAAGGCCATCGGGGTCCTGCGTTCGTCAAACTCGGAGGCCGTCCTCAAGGATCTCTTCGGCGATGTTGTGACCATTCGCAGCTATGACAGCCTGGACAATCTGAAGCTCGATCTTGCCGCGGGACGCGTCGACGGCGGGCTTGCCGACTTTTTCACATGGCGGGATTTCCTGGAGACCCCGGCTGGGTCGATCGCGGTGTTCTTCGGACCGGAACTGAAGGGCGGCCTCTGGGGCCCGGGCGTCGGCGTTGGCATGCGCAAAGACGATACCGAATTGCTCACCAAGTTCAACGCGGCCATCGACGCGGCCACCAACGATGGAACGCTCAAGGCCCTGAGCATCAAATGGTTCAAGACCGACATCGCGCCGGCGGTCTCGAAATAGCGGCCACCGTCTTCGACATCGTGTGGCGCTGGCCGCGTGCCAGCGCCCGACATCCCAAATCCCAAAAGGTGAGCTCCATGAAAGACCATTTTTGCGCAGTTGTAACGGGCCAATCCCTGATCACGCACGACATCCGCAATATCCAGGACGAACGGTTCTCCGAGATTGTCCGCTTCCTAGGGCAGGGCGACCTCGTATTCACCAACTTCGAGTCGACGATCCTCGGCAGGCACGGCGGTTGGCCAACCAAGGGCAAGTACTTCGGCTATTCCAAAGCCGAAGTGTTGGACGCGTTGCAGGCAATCGGCTTCAACGCGCTTGCCCTCGCAAACAACCATGCTTTCGATCTCGGCCCCAACGGCGTGTTGAATACCCTGGATGAGGTGGAAGTGCGCGGATTCCTCCATGCCGGCATTGGGGCGAACGCGTCGGACGCGGCCAGACCGGGTCGCCGCCGGCTTGGGGCGCGCGAGGTCGCACTTCTTGCTATCGATGCAGGCCCAGGGCCGGCCAACATGTATGCAGAGAATGCTACCGCTTTTCGTCCAGCGCGTGCTGGCGTCAACGGGCTAAAGACCGTTCGAAAGTTCGGGGTGCCGGACGGACATTTCCGCCGGCTCGCGAGGCTTGGTGAACATTTGCAGATCTCGCCCTTCGAACTGGCCAATCATGCGCAACCGGAAGATCCGCCGGAGGTCGCGAGTGGCAAGGAGATCAATTTCTACGGCACGGTGTTTGCGCAAGCTGCCAGCTTCGGTCGCATCGTCGAGGTCGACTCTCAAAGTGCGGCCATACATTTGTCCGCTATCCGGCAGGCAGCGGTGCAAGGCGATTTCGTCGTCGCCTATCTGCATCATCACCATTGGGAACCAGGTTGGCAGGACGTGCCGCGTTGGGTGCGGACCTTTGCCCGGTCCTGCATCGACGCCGGCGCCGATCTCTTCGTCAGCCACGGCGCTCCCGTGCTTCAAGCGCTGGAGATCTACAATGGCTCGCCGATCTTCTATGGCCTTGGAAACTTCCTTTTCCACGTGCACGCCGACGAAAACGAATGGGATCCGTCGGAGGTGTGGCAAAGCATCGTCGCAGCGTGCCGTTATGACGTGAGCGGAAGCCTTGAAGGAATAGACCTCCTGCCCGTTGTCATCGGTGCGGACGCGCAGTCTATCGGATCGGCAACGGGCAGGCTGGTTCCCACAGTGGCAATCGGGAACATCGCGCGAAATATCCTTGAGGGGTTTGCAACCCGCTCGCGGGTCTTCGGTACCGATATCGCGGTATCCGGATCCATCAGCCGCATCGCTGTGCCAGCTGCGCGGAAATACGGCTGACATGTCCTGATGGCTGTCAGGCCGTCTTGCGCTCGGCCGGCGAGCACTCGTCGGCCGTCTCGTTGTTCGCATCGGCCAATCCCAATTCTTCTCCTAAGGCGGCTATCAGAGCTGAGACCCGGCTACGCACCCGCGGGGGAAGGTTCATCAGCCCTTCGATCAAGCGGCGGCCTTCCGCGCTGGCAATGAAGTTCAGCCGTTCATCCACGGGCAGGGGCCTTGCTTCCACGCGTTTCTGGTCATTACCCGGCAGCCCCTCAAAGAATCGGCTGACCGGGACGTCCAACGACTTGGCGATCTCGCAGAGCATGGATGCGCTGACGCGGTTCCTGGCGTTCTCGTATTTCTGAAGCTGCTGGAAACTGATGCCTATCGACCGGGCGAGCTGGCCCTGCGAGACGTCCGACTGGACGCGAACCGTTGCGATCTGTTTGCCCACATGTTGATCGGCGGGGTGCGGGGCCCACTCCTTCTTTGGTCTCGATCTACTCTGAGCGAGGACGGAGCGTTGCAATTTCAACATGCCTCCCATGCTCCTCTGTTAACCGGATAGGATTTGCCTCCCGCGCCTGGAGTTGGTGCCGATGCCACCTAGCCCTCCAGTCGCTACTTAATATACCTTATAAGGTTTAAAATAACTCTATATGTGGCAAAGAAAATCGGCCTGCCGATTGTGGGCTCATGGTCAGTCCACGACAGATTCGAGCCGCACGCGCTTTGCTTGGCTGGTCGCAGCAGGAGCTCGCTGACAAGGCAATTGTGTCGCTGAATGCGCTCACCCGATTGGAAAACGGCAAGGTCGATTCCCGGATCAGTACTTTGCAGGCCATTGAGGCGGCGCTGATAAAAGCGGGCGTCGAATTCCTATCTGCTGGTCAGAGGGGCGAGGGTGTGCGGCTCATAGATCCTCACACTTGAATGCCCAGTTAGCGAACTCGTCACCGACGCATTGAGTGAGCCGTTGCCGCAACCGACTTGCGGCTGATTTCGAGCTGTAACCCGACTGTCCGCAATCGAGAGCTATATGGGTAAAGCGGCCGTTCCTTTACCGACCCCTTTGTAGACCTTCGGATTCGCTTGCCATATGTGCGACTCGTTCGGGTCGATCCGGAGTATCAAAATGTGCCAGGCGTGAAAGGCAATCGGAACCAAGCTGCGTCCGACGCCTCTTGTCGCCGAACTTACCCACCATATAATCAAATCACGGACCGCAGGTTGGTAAGTCATGAAGCCACAGATTGGTGTCGTCACGCTTGGGGTCGACGACCTAGCCCGGTCGCTCGCGTTTTATCACGAGGGCCTCGGTTTGCCCACAAAGGGTATTACAGCCGACGACTTCAAAGGCGACGACACGCATGCCGCTGGGGCCGTAGTGATGTTTCACCTGGAGGGCGGCCTTATTCTTGCCCTTTATCCCCGAAGTGAGCTTGCCAAAGATGCGCACCACTCCATTGGGGGACCAAGCTCCACAGAGTTCAGTCTTGGGTATTTTGCCGGTAGCAAAGGCGAGGTCGATCAAATACTGAACCAAGCGAAAGCAGCTGGCGCCACGCTCACTGACGCAGCTCATGACCGACCGTGGGGTATTTATTCGGGTTACTTCAAAGACCCGGATGGCCACCTCTGGGAGGTCATTTGGAATCCATCCACACCTTGATAGCGAACCAAGGCAACCGTCTGAATTCAGGATATCCGGCCCGTCGGATGAGCGACTGCCCGCAATGATTTCTGTTTGAGCAGGCCAAAGATCGGTCACCGCCCGAGCCAGCGACCTCAGCAAGACGGGAATGCCTTCAAAGCGATACTATGGCATTGCGGCCATGGCGCAATGGTACCAGCATTCCCGCCAATCTTGGTCCTGTTTCATGACCGGAGCGCCACATATCTACCGATATTGCCGCGTGACAAATGACCGAGGAGACATTTCCGATGAAGGCAATCGTTGTGACGGATCAGGCTGCGGGAACGGCCGGAATGAGGATCGTAGAGCGACCCGAGCCACAGGCGGCGATAAACGACGTCGTCGTTCAGATTTATGCGTCAGGATTCGTCCCGACTGAGCTGACGTGGCCCTCGACCTGGACTGATCGCGTTGACTGTGACCGAACGCCATCGGTTCCCGGGCACGAACTGGCCGGAGTGATTACCGCCCTCGGCTACGGCACGACGGGACTGTCCGTGGGCCAGCGGGTGTTCGGTCTCACCGATTGGTATCGCGACGGCACCCTAGCGGAGTATGTGGCCGTCGAGGCACGTAACCTCGCGCCGCTGCCGGGTGACGTCGACTTTGCGGTAGGCGCCAGTTTGCCGATCTCGGGCCTGACTGCGTGGCAGGGTCTGTTCGACCACGGCCGCATTCGGGCCGGGCAGAGCGTCCTTGCGCATGGTGCGGCCGGCGCAGTCGGGTCGATGGTGACGCAACTCGCACGAGAGGCCGGCGCCTACGTGATTGGCACCGGACGCTCAGCCGACCGTCAGAAGGTGCTCGACTTCGGCGCGAACGAGTTTGTTGACCTCGAGAACGACGCACTGGAAGACATCGGCGGCGTCGATCTGGTGTTCGATGTCATCGGCGGCGACATCCAGAAGCGGTCCGCGGGCCTGATTCGAGCCGGAGGAACACTGGTGACCGTCGTCGGGCCGCCCGATGCGCGGCCAGCCGATGGCCTGGCGGTCGACTTCGTTGTCGAGTCCGATCGTGCCCAACTGAGTGAGATCGTCCAGCGGATGCGGGATGGGCGGCTACGGACAAACATCGGCAACATCTCGACCCTGGACGATGCCGTTCCCGCCTTCAACCCGACCGAGCGACGCTCGGGGAAGACGATCATCCGCGTTCGTCCGTGAGGCCCGGAATGGCGAGCGGTTCTGACCTCATTGATTCTGAACTGGCTTCCCATCCCCGCAATATTGGACAGCGAGCTGGCTTCCTCTTCTAGTAGAGAACGGCGTCACGTGACCAGTCTATGGACCGCGCACCAGCGACCGCACCGGGGCTCATTCGTTGGCCTGCCGGGAACGGCATCATCAGGAGAATCTCAGCTCTCTGTGCGTTCGATCCATGAACGGCCCTACTGGCCTGGCGATCCTGGATGACTGAAATGGGGCCGCAACCTGATCGTCCGCGATTGGGAGCCACATGGGGCTAACGCAGCTGTTCCGGCCTTTCTGTCGGTTCTGTGATTCAATTTTTATGACATCTTGCGTGTCCTTTCCAACGCGAGCGGACTTTCGAGGCCAGAGCAAAAAATGCCGCCGAGCCTTGCGGCACGGCAGCATCTTTTTTGCTTTTCGCGATGTTGTCCCGATCAGGCCTCCAGGATAGCCACGATCTCGTAGGTATCCGGATCGACGATGACGATGCGTCCGTCGGCCAGCACGAAATACTCGTAGCGTTCATAAGCCGGGACGATCTCGACGATACGCGGTGGCAGCCGATGCAGGCGGATCTTATGTCGGGGCACCTGGACGCCGACCGAGATGTCGACGCCGACATCGCGAACCGGCCTGACGTGGGTCTCGTGGATGATCTGCGTGATCTGCGTCTTCTGCTCGACCGTCACGTTGTTGATCGAGGCCGTCTTGTTCTGGTCGGTCTGGACGTTGGCGTTGCCCTGGGCGTTCTGCTCGGTGGTTGTACCGGTCTTACCCTGGGCATTCTGCTGGGTCGGCGTCTTGGTCGTACCCTGGGCGTTCTGCTCAGTGGTGGCGCCGGTCTTTCCTTGGGCGTTCTGCTCAGTGGTGGTGCCGGTCTTGCCCTGTGCGTTCTGCTCAGTGGTGGTGCCGGTGTTGCCCTGGGCGTTCTGCTCAGTGGTTGTACCGGTCTTGCCCTGGGCATTCTGCTCAGTGGTCTTCATCTTGGTCTTGCCTTGGGCCTGCTCATTCGTCTTCGAACCCTTCGGGCAGTTGGCCATGCCGGTCTGGCACTTGGCCGTACCCTGAGCCTGCTCCTCGGTGTTGGTGCCAGCCTGACCCTGGGCCTGCTCGCTCGCCTTCATCTTGGTCTTGCCCTGAGCCTGCTCCTCGGCATTGGCGCCGGCCTTGCCCTGGGCCTGCTCATCGGTCTTCACCTTGGCCTTACCCTGAGCCTGCTCCTCGGTGTTGGCGCCGGCCTTGCCTTGGGCATTCTGCTCGGTCTGCGACTTCATCTTGCTTTGGGCCTGCTCGCCCGTCTTGCCGCCCTTCTGGCAGTCGGCCTGGCCGGCGGCGCAATTGTCCCCTCCGCTCGGCTGCGCGGATTCGGTCTGCGCCATCGCGGCGCCGCAACCGACGCCGAGCGCGACCATGCTCGTGATCAGAAGATGTTTCATCTGATTTCTCCTCGGAACTTAGTCCCTTCATTCGATAAACCGCAGGCGAAAGGCATGGTTCCGAAATTTGCGTGCAAAACCCGGTGATGTGAAAAGGCAGACAGCAATTTTGTCAGGAACAAGGCCCGGTCGTGCCCTATAAAGCCCGCCTGGCCAACAAGGTCCGGGTGGCAAGCGGTGATGGCAAAGCGCCTGCCCTATCTGGTCGGCGATCTGGCGCGAAGTCCATCGGATCACATGCGGCGTGGACGTGCAGAAACGCTTTCTTCTATGTTGTCCGTGGCTTCGTCGTGCGGGATTCGTCCAATCCTATACGCTGCATTCGTGATCGCGCTGCTACGCTCCTGCCAAGAGAATAACCGGCCGCATCTAGGTACCGTGATAATCGATTCCCCTCTGACGAATTATAAGAAACGGGGAAAAGCGGTCAGTGACGATGAGCACGTGAACGCTGGAATCGAAGCTGCATTCTGGGAGTCTCTGCGCAGCGTAAGGAAGGGCATCCAGATCATTGTAATTGCGAACAAGGAGCCCCCGCCCAATGTTGCGGTTTCGGCCCATTATGAGCGGTTTGCCGGACAGAAGCGGAGCCCGGAGAGCGATTGGGCTTCATACGGCAATAACTGGTCTGCGGAGGCCCGGAAGTTGGGGCAGCGTTGGAGAGCATGTCCGCTCTCGGACAATGCGAGACCTCACGTCGATGACCGACATTAGGCGCATTGCTGACGGGCATCATCGGACTGCAACCTGACCGTCCGTGATTGGGAGCCACATGGCTAAAGTGGCTGTTCCGCTATTGAGCTTCGACGGGAGCCTAGTCTTAGTCTAGTCTAGTTTCCGTCCACAAACGGGCAAATATTTGATTTTATTGATTGAATCGTAGCTTTGCGCGAGCAAGGCCCGGCGGTTTCAGGTATCTTGGATCATGCTACTGAGTCCAAAACCTGTCACCGCCGGAGCCCGACAATGCGCCAAGAACGCACCGTCCAAGCCAGCATATTCGATGTTTTCGCCACGCACGAGATCGGCCACGAGTTGAAGGCGATGTCGCAATGGCTGGACGAACATCGCGATCTGCTCGGCTTGGTGGCTCGCGATTTGGTTCGGGTCGGCGTCAAGGCCACCGGGCGGCAGGGCTTGCCGGGCGAAGCGGTGTTGCGCTGCGCGATCCTCAAGCAGTACCGGCAACTGAGCTACCAGGAACTGGCGTTCCACCTCGAGGACTCCGCCTCGTTTCGCGCCTTTGCCCGCCTGCCGTGGTCATGGAGCCCACAGAAGTCTGTACTACAAAAGACCATTAGCGCGATCCGGCCCGAGACTTGGGAACAGATCAATCGGACACTGCTGTCGGGCGCTCGGGAGGCGAAGCTCGAAGACGGCACGGTCGTGCGGCTGGACAGCACCGCGACCTCGGCACTCATTCACGAGCCGAGCGACAGCAGCCTGCTTTGGGATGCGGTGCGGGTCATGGTGCGCCTGCTGAAGCGGGCCGATACCTTGGTCGGCGCCGGCTCATGGCGCGATCATTGCCGTGCAGCCAAGAAGCGCGCCCGCAAGATCCAGTTCACGCGCGGTCGACCGAATCGGGTCCAACTCTACCGCGAGCTGATCGCAATCACCTGCGCGACCTTGGCCTATCTGAAGCAGGCGAGCGAGCGATTGGCCATGGCGAGCACACCGGCCATCGCACTGTGGCAGCTCCAGGTCCATCACTATGAGCCGTTGGTCGAGCGCATCATCAGACAGAGCGAGCGACGGGTGTTGGCCGACGAGCCGGTGCCTGCCGGCGAGAAGTTGGTCAGCCTGTTCGAACCACATGCAGATATCATCGTCAAAGGCAGCCGCAATACCGAGTACGGCCACAAACTCAACCTGACCACAGGCAGGAGCGGCATGACCCTCGATCTGGTGATCGAAGCAGGCAATCCGGCCGACAGCGAGCGGCTGCTGCCGATGCTGGAGCGCCACATCGCCTTCTACGGCAAAGCGCCGCGGCAAGCGGCGGCCGATGGCGGCTTCGCCACTCGCGACAACCTGGCCACAGCGAAGGCGTGGGGCGTCTCCGACATGGCCTTCCACAAGAAAGCCGGCCTCCGGATCGAGGACATGGTCAGAAGCAAGTGGGTCTATCGCAAGCTACGCAACTTCCGTGCCGGCATCGAAGCTGGCATCTCTTGCCTCAAACGCGCTTACGGCTTGGCACGCTGCACCTGGCGCGGACTTGACCACTTCAAGACCTACGTCTGGTCCTCGGTCGTGGCTTACAACCTCGTCCTCTTCACTCGCCTCCAACCAACCTGATCCCAACTCGGCATTGCTGCTGTCTCAGCCGGCAAACGCCGCCCGCGGTGGCCTGTGCCTGATCGTGCCGATGACACCATCCTGTCGACAATTAGTGCTCTTGATCCTGTCCTTGCCGTCAAAGGCGCCTTTCAGGTCCAGCACAAGATCTTGTAAACGCTGTGAAATACGCACGTTTATGGACGGAAACTAGTCTAGGGGCCCGCCGCGTCGAATTCAATCGCAAATCCCGCGTCGATCGCGCTTCGCGCAATAAGATCGCCAAGTTCCCAATCCGTGAGTTCGCAAAGCGGGAATATTTGCCGTACGGCGTGGCTAACCTCGGATATCGAAATGCACGGCCTGCCGACATTGTCGGTCAGGCAGCGGACAATCTCCTGGCGGATGTCCGATAAGGTAGGTGTTTGGGCGAGCGCGGGCATATTGGCCTGCTAATGAAGCCCTGGTTCTCGGCCGTCGGCTGTTCTTGCGTCGAAAGCGACAGGCACGCCGTGAACGATGGAAGCCGCCGCCAACAGCTCCTCCAACTCGCGGTCAGTAGCCTTGCATCTCGGCATGAGCGTCCGGATGGCGCGGATCGCCTGTGCGACGGACAGGAACCGGGCCTTGCCTCTGGAGAGAACATAGGCTTCGGCAGCCCGTTCAACCGTGACGGTGTGAAAAGTGTTGGTCATCGAAAATTCCTCCCTGAACCCTGACCAACACCATTTGTGGCAGCAATTCGGCGGCCTGTAAGCGTTTGTCCGATCCCGGACAATCAGGCGAATGCGAGACCGAAATGACTTTGCTCCTCGTCGCCATAGGCACCATGTGTGAGTTGTATCATTCCAGCGCGGTCGACAATCGTGATCTCGCCGCGCCTGGCGTGAACCAGCCCCCGATACTCAAGCATTTGGAGTGCAGTGGTAACCCCGGGTCGCCGGGCGCCAAGCATGGTCGCCAGGAATTCATGCGTCAGGTAGATCCTATTTCCTTCGACGCGGTCTTGGACCATGAGCAACCAGCGGGCCAACCGCTCCTCGATTTTCGAATGGCCGTTGACCAGTGCCGTCCGGGACGACTGGACGAGGAACGCGTAGGCATAGCGAAGCAGTGACCCGCGAAGGGACTGGCTTGCCGCAATCGCAGAGCGAAGGTTTTCAACCGGAAGCATCCAGCCATTGCCTGCGACCTGGATATAAGTTTCATTGGGAGACCTGTCTTGGCCGAGGACAACGGCAACCCCTGTCATGCCGTCGTGGCCGACGATGCCGACCTCGCTTTGCCGCCCGCCGGTCATCGTGGCGACCACTGACGCGATGCCCATCTCTGGAAAATACACACGCTTGATCGGCTGATATGAGACTTCAAGCTGGGCTTTGATGCCCAGTTCGACGTGGTGCATTGACGGCTGCAGGAGCGCGAAATCCTCCGGGGAGAGGGTTTTCAATACATGGTTGCGAAGAAGGGATTGGGGCATGGCTCTCTCCCTGACGGGCAAGAGCACGTACCTCTTACTGTCGGCTGCGTCCGAAGGATCTGGCGGCCGATATAGTGAGCATAGGCTTCAAATGCGCGACTGGCAAAGAATCCGTCGGCGTATTGCGCTGGCGAGTAATTTGTCGTGGGCGCGGCGGACTCACGGCGGCTGGCCAGACGTTGCGCGTCAGCGCTGCGACGTCTCGTTGCGAGCCGGAGAGCGGCCCGTTTTATGACTAATCCAGCCCTTGTTTTGGAAACGGCTTCCATCATTTAGGACTGTCTAATATCTGGCGGCCTCCATTGGCGCGGGGCGCGACTATCTTGGCAATGCCTGATGGATCGCCGCGTTCCCCGGCATCGCGATCGTCGTGACGACGCTCGCGATCAGTCTTGTCGGCGATGCGCGACCGGTTCGATCCGACCCTTCGATAAAATCCGCAGCGATGATTGCGGTTGCGGCGGCGCTGGCGATGGCCGGTTCAAGCCGCGCCGCTGGCGGTTCTGTCCTGCATGCTTTACGCGGGAGCCATCAATACCCGCATTCCTACAATGAATTTGCTGCCCGAGGAAAGAAAACGAAAATAAGCGAACACAAATTGATGAATGCGAGGAGACGGATGACGGCAGAAGCGAGTACGACGGGCAAACAATGGCTCCAAGCGATCCGGGCCGACAGCCTGCCCGTCCATGACGCGACGCGTATCGAGCACAACGGGTCCTGCATCGCGATCTTCAATCTGGCGGGCAAGTTCCACGCAACCGCAGGCGTTTGCACGCATGCACACGCTTTCCTCTCGGAGGGCTATATCGATGGGCAGACCATCGAATGCCCACTGCATCAGGGACTGTTTCATATCCCGACCGGCACACCGCTTTCACCGCCCGTAACCGAGCGGCTGAAGACTTACGAAACCAAGGTGATGGACGGTTACGTCCACGTCCTGGTGGAAGGAGGAGAATGACCACGACTTCTTCGGGACATATCCCGGGCTGAAACCAAAATATGGGAGGAGACCTTAAATGCTAAAGCCATCACGACGTCATCTGTTGAAGACGGCCGCCGCACTTTCCGTGCTTGCCGCGGCACCTGCGGGAATCGTCCCGGCGTTCGCGGGAGACTCTGTTCACACCGTTCTCAACGGCCTGATCAAGAAATACGCCGACGAAGCCAAGGCCGGCATGTCGAATGGCGAAGTTAGCGCACTATTCGAGAAGGACGGTTTCCGGGACTATCTCGACGTCTACCCCGTGGGCGATCTCGCCGGCGGGTTCGTCTGGAAACCCGGCATGGGCACCAGCTTCACCGGTCCCTACAGCAAGCTCAAGATCAAATCGCCCTTTACCGATTATCTGCCGCTGCCGGAAGGGCCGGTGCTCGATGCGAACAAGAAATACCGGATCGGCCTCGTCTTTCACGGGTTCAATCATCCCTGGCTGATCAGCCTCGCGGACACCGCGGCTTGGGAAGCTGCGCGCCATCCCAACATCGAACTCGAAGTCATCGATGCCGAGTTCGACGACAACAAGATGGGCCAGGTGATCGATACCTGGATCGCCAAGCGGTATGACGGCATCGTGCTATGGCCGAACCGTGAGGCGCCCATGGGGCCGCCGGTCGACCGCGCCATCGCGGCCGGTATCCCGGTCGTCAGCCTTGATCGCCGCACCTCATCCGAACAGATCAGCTCGGAGGTGCTCGGCAACTTCTATGCCAACGGGCTGCAACAAGGCCTTTACCTCAGGCATGCCGCGCCGGACGGCAATATCGTTTTCAACCGCAAGGATCTCGGCAGCACCGCGGATTCGATCCGCACCGGCGCCTTTCTTGAAGCGATCGGTAATACGCCGGGCTACAAAGTGCTGGCCAATTACCATACCAACAGCCAGCGTACGCAAGCCTTCAAAGCGACGGCGGACGCCCTCCAAGCGTTCAAGGATATTTCGGTGTCATTCAACACCGGCGGCGAGGAAGCCATGGGCGCTCTCGACGCGATCCGCGAAGCCAACCGGCTGAACAGCGCGCCGGGTGGCAAGAAGATCATGATCCTCGCCAACGACGACGCCCGCGAGGTGCTGAAGGAGATCAAGGCCGGCAACATCGAGATGGTGTCGCCCTACACGCCGCTGATCGGCGACATCGGCATCCGAGCCGTCGTCATGCATATCGGCGCCAAGGCGGGTCTCAACGAAGCGCCGCCCAAACTTATCATGACGCCGAACCTGCCGATGATCACCAAGGAGAAGATGAACATCGAAGGCATCGAGACACTGACGCCGGACGAATGGCCCTACGCCTACGGTCCGGAAATCTCGGGCTGACGGCCGCTCCCAAGCCGCCTGCCGGAATCCTGACGCGTCGGGATCCGGCAGGCCTTGACCCAATCAGGCAGGCACGGTGCGAAACAATATGAGCATTCTCGAAAACGAGGTCGCCGAGCCGGTTTCCCCGGCGCGACCGGCCGGCGCCCGGCGGCACCTGGGCGCCGGCGACATGAGCCGCGTCGCGGTGCTGGTCGCTCTGCTTATTGCGGGGCAGGCGATCGCGCCCTCGTTCCTTTCCCTTGCCAACATCCACGTCATACTGCTCGCCGTGGCGGGGATCGGCATCATGGCCTATGGCATGACGCTGGTGGTCATCACGGGAGAGATCGACCTGTCGGTTGCGGGCGTCGCCGTCCTTTCCTGCGTCGTCGGTGGCCTGCTGATCCCGACCGGATCGGCCACTCTGGTGATCAGCGCGACCTTGCTCGTCGGCCTCGGTGCAGGCTTGGGCAACGGCGTTCTGGTCGGCGCTTTCGGCATTCCTTCGCTGATCGCGACACTTGGAATGCTGGGGATCAGTCGCGCCGTCGCCAACATTGCCTCGGGTGGGCAGGCGCTCTACCCGGAAGGCCTCGTAGCATATCTATGGCTTGGCCGCGGAGCCTTCGTCGGCATCCCCGTTCCTGTCTGGCTGCTTCTCGTGCTGGGTGCGGCGGCGATCGCTCTGACCAAGTATTCGATCTTCGGCCGTGCGCTTTTCGCAACCGGAGGCAATGCAAGGGCCGCGGCGCTGTCAGGCATCAACATCGTTGCCGTTCGCGTCACTGTATTCGTGATTTCAGGCGTCTGCGCCGCGCTTGCCGGCATGCTTGAAAGCGCGCGCCTGTCTTACATCAATCCCGCCGGCTTCGAAGGCATGGAACTATCGGTGCTCGCGGTGACCGTTCTCGGGGGCGCGGCGCTGGCGGGCGGCGTTGGGTCGATCAGCGGAACCTTCGTAGCGACCATGATCATTGGCATCGTCAACAACCTTCTCAACCAGCTCGGTGTCAGCATCTACCTGCAACAGGTGGTCACGGCAGCGGTCATTCTTGCAGTGGTCTTGCCGGGCATGTGGCAGCGCGGGATAGCGAAATGAGCGTCGTCGATGTTTCAGGAGCTACCACATCGCGCGTTGCTCCCTTTCTGCAAGGATTGGCGCGCGAGCCGATCGTCTGGCTGATCGTGTTGATTTTCGCCGTCGGCGCGTTGACATCCGAGTACTACCTCACCGCGCTGAACCTGGAGAACCTGATGCGAAATGTCGCCGTCATCGGGCTCCTGTCGCTGGGTATGACTGTCGTGCTGCTCACAGGCCGCATCGATCTTTCCGTCGCCGCCCTGATGATCTTTGCGGTCGTCGTCGGTGTCATCGTCATGACCGAGATCGGCCCGATGCTGGGCGGCCGCTGGCTGGTGCGCGGCAATACCTATGCGGGGCCGATCATCCCGGTGATCCTGGTCGCGCTGGCGACGGGCACCATGGTCGGCGCCGTCAACGGCATCGGCATCGCCTATTTCAAGGTACCCTCCTTCATCATGACGCTCGTGTCGCTGACTGCGTTGCGCGGTTTCAACTACGTGCTCACCAACGGTCATCCCTACTATCTCAAGGCGCCGCTCTACGGCTGGATCGGCGACAGCAAGGTGGCGGGCATTCCGGTCAGCTTCCTGATCTTCCTTCTCGTGCTTCTTGGGCTGATCGCCTTCGTCAACGGCACGGTCCGCGGCGGCCGTTTCTACGCCATTGGCGGCAACGAGAAGGCCGCGCTCTATGCGGGTATCAAAGCACAGCGTTACGTGGTGCTGGCCTATGTCATCAGCGGGTTCTGCGCCGCCGTCGCGGGCATCGTCTTCACGGCG
Source organism: Mesorhizobium sp. M0621 (assembly GCF_040320745.1). NCBI lineage: Bacteria > Pseudomonadati > Pseudomonadota > Alphaproteobacteria > Hyphomicrobiales > Phyllobacteriaceae > Mesorhizobium > Mesorhizobium sp. M0621. Next base: position 42,904 of record NZ_JAMYQF010000047.1, read on the forward strand.
CGGCTGAAATCCGTCGATGCGCCGCTCGCCGCCGGCTACGAATTGACCGCGATCGCCATTGCCGTCATTGGTGGCACCGCATTGGCAGGCGGCGTCGGCTCGCCCTGGCGCACGCTGCTCGGCAGCGTCGCCTTCGCCGCCGGCCTGAACCTGCTCGCCATCTGGGGCATCGGCAACTGGTATCAGAACCTGGCGATCGGCATCGTTCTCATCGCATCGGTCGGCTTGTCGAGGACGAGCCGCAAGAAGACGCATTCATAGCCATTCAAGGGAGAGCGATCATATGGGCGGACATCTTACGCTCGGCATCGATATCGGCACGACCAACGTCAAGGCGGCAATCCTCGACACCAACACCGGAAAGGTGGTGGCGTTCGGCTCGCAGGAGCATCCGCTATTCCATCCGTTTCCGGGCTGGGCGGAACAGGAGGCGTCGAACTACTGGAGCGCCGTCGTCTCCGCCGTCAGGCAGTGCCTCGAACAAGGCCGATTCGCCGACGACATCGCCGCGGTGGCGTTGTCCGGCCTGGTTGGCGTCACGCTGCCAGTGAGCGACCAGGGCAAGCCGCTGCGCGCTGCCATGATCTGGATGGATTCCCGCTCCGAAGAGGAGTGCGACGACATCCGCCGCAGTGTCGGCGAAGCGACGATCAACAAGAATAATGGCAACCGCGTCGCGCCGTGGTTCATCGATCCCAAGGCGCTGTGGATCAAGAAGCATGAGCCGCATATCTTCAATGCAACACATAAGTTCCTGTCGCCGTCCGGCTATTGCACTTACCGCATGTGCGGCAACTTCACGATGAACACCGGCGACGCCGGACTGGCCTACGCCTATGAATACCAGAAGGGGTGCTGGAACGAATCCATCGCCAAGGCGATCGGCATCCCGCTGGAGAAATTCCCGCGTCTTTATCAGTCACATGAAGTGGTTGGCGAGGTGACCAAGCAGGCGGCCGAGGAAACCGGGCTGCGTCCCGGCACCATAGTTGCGGCGGGCGGCACCGACATCAGCTCGGCGGCGCTCGGCGTCGGCGTCACCAAGGCGGGCGAGGCCTACTATTCCATGGGGACAGGATCAAATCTCGGCATCATGATCCCGACGGAGCAGGATGTTCATGAGTATCGCATCCTGAAATGGCCGCACGTGCTGCCCGGCTTGACCATGTTCGATGGGCCGATGGCCTTCACCGGCGCATCGCTGAAATGGTTTCGCGACCAGTTTGGCGACTCCGAGTTCCGGCTGGCCGAGCGCATGGGCCACAATGTCTTTGACCTGTTCACGGAGCAGGCCAAGCAAGTGCCGGCCTGCTCTGATGGCCTGCTCTACCTGCCATATCTCGGCAACACGCTGTCGCCCAACTGGAACAGCAGCGCCGCCGGGGTCTTTTTCGGTGTGCGGCCAACGACGACACGAGCGCATTTCATTCGAGCGCTGATCGAAGGTGTCGCCTTCGATCTCTACTCAAATGTCCGCATCGCCAATGAGGCGGGCGTGAACGTCGATGGGCTCATCCTCAATGGCGGCCCGACGAAGAGCCGGTTCTGGAACCAGATCACCGCCAGCGTGGTCAACCTGCCGCTGAAGGTGCCCGACATCGGCGAAGCCGCCCCGATCGGCGACGCAATCCTCGCTGGCGTCGCGGCGGGCCTCTACAAATCGCCGACCGAGCCGCTCGAAAGCATCGTGCGCATCAAGGAGACGATCGATCCCGATCCAAAGCTGCACGAGCGCTACCACGAATTCTTCGAGGTCTGGTCGTCGGTCTATCAGAATCTGCGCGGCGACATGGATCGCCACCGGATGCTGCTCAACAAATACCATTCGGGATGACCGCAATGGGCGCCCCGCTACTCGAACTCAAATCCATTCGAAAGACGTTTCCGGGCGTGCTGGCGCTCGCCGACGTGACGTTCGATCTTAAAGCCGGCGAAGTGCATGCATTGGTCGGCGAGAACGGCGCCGGCAAATCGACGCTGCTTTCGGTAATGAACGGCCTGACCGCAGCCGACAGCGGCGAAATCCTGATCGAAGGCAACCCAGTGGTCCTCGGCGACCCGACGGCGGCGCTGGCGAAGCGGCTGGCGCTGGTCCATCAGGAATTGGTGCTGTGCCCGAATCTCAGTGTCGCGGAAAACATCTTTCTCGGCCGCGAGCCCGCGGGCCGCATGGGCGGGAACAATCGTGCGGCGCTCAATTGGATGGCGAAGGAGCTGCTCGACGAAATCCACGTCAGCCTCGACCCTTCGCGGCCAGTCGGCGAACTCAGCTTGAATGAGCAGCAGATTGTCGAAATCTGCCGGGCCCTTGCAAGTCGGCCGCGCGTGTTGGTGTTCGACGAGCCGACCGCCTCGCTGAATGACGATCAAGTTCGTCACCTGCTGGACATAATCCGCAAGCTCAAGGCGAGCGGCCTCGGCATCATCTACGTCTCTCACCGGCTGAGTGAGGTTCTTGAGATATCGGATCGCGTCACCGTCCTGCGCGACGGCCGCGTGGTTGGCACGCGCACCATGGCGGAGATGGACGAGGCAGCGCTTGTCTCGTTGATGGTTGGGCGCGAACACAAGCCTGGCCAGACAGCCTACAGGGAAAGACGGCACGGCGCCGTTGCACTGGAGGCCCGGGCCATCGGCAAGACAACGGTCTTCGACGACGTGTCGCTTGAAGTCCGGGCGGGCGAAGTCGTCGGTATTGCCGGCCTGCTTGGCTGCCAGCGCGAAGCGGTTGTTCGCGCGATCTTCGGCGCGACGTCGATCGACCGCGGCGAAATCCGGGTCCGAGGCAGGCCGGTTACGTTGCGCTCGCCTCGCGATGCCATCGCGGCGGGCATCGGTTTCATGCCCGCTGACCGCAAGAGGGAGGGGCTGATCCTGCCGATGAATGTCGGCGACAATCTCGGCATGACTATCCTGCGCCGGCTCGGCCGTTTGGGCTTCCTAAAGCGCCGGCAAAGAAATGCAACAGCCAATGATCTCATGCAAAAGCTGGCGATCAAAACCAGCGGGCTGTCGCAGCCGGCCTCGCAATTGTCCGGAGGCAACCAGCAGAAGATCGTCATCGGCAAATGGATCGCCCGCGGCGGCGACATCGTGATTGCCGAAGATCCGACTCGGGGCGTCGATGTCGGCGCCAAGTTCGAGATTTGGCGCGCAATCCAGGATCTCGCGAAAGAGGGCAAGGCCATCCTGCTGCTGACCACCGAACTGCAGGAGATGATGGATGCCTGCGATCGAATCTTGGTGATGAGCCGCGGCCGGGTGACCGGGCACTTTCACCGCGGGGAGTTTTCGGCGGAGGCGATCGCTCATTGCTTCGTCGTGTGAGGCCGAAGCGATAGCGCCATGGGAACAATGAATTTTTCTTTCGCCGAGCGCCTGGGTAGATCTTCCGTGACAACGAGCAATCTGAAAGGAGGATCAGCATGCAGGGAGATAATTCTGCAAGCTATGCCGGGATCGGCGGCATCGGCAGCAAGATCTGGCCGCTGACGGGACCGGAAATTATTTCACGCGACAAGCTGAAGACGCTTCGCGCCCGCACCAATAGGCCGGGGCTGATTAGGCTGGCTGTTCATCTGTCGGCACTGGCACTGGGCATTCTCGCGATCTATCTGTCGGCCGGAACGCTTTGGCTGCAAATTCCCGCGATGTTTGCCTATGGCATTGTCATCGTGCTGCTCTTCGCACCTCTGCACGAGTGCTCGCACGGTACCGCCTTCCATTCGCGATGGATCAACCATCTCGTGGGCTTCGCCGTCGCCGCCTTTACGTTCCGCCCGTTTCTCTACTTCAAATACCGCCATGCGGCGCACCACACATTCACCCAGCACGAGGACCATGACCCGGACATCGTGCCTTTCCCAACGTCGCTGCGCGACTATTTCGGGCAGATCCTGGGCCTCTCTTTCTGGCCGAAACTCGTCGGCACGTTGTGGCGCGGGTCGACAGGACATTTCACGGAGGACGAGCGCGAGTTCCTGCCGGAATCGGTATTCAAACAGGTGATGCTGGAAATCCGCCTGCTGGTCCTGGCCTACATCGCCATCGCAGCAGTCTCGATCTATTTTGGCAGCGCTGTCGCGCTGGTCTACTGGTTGCTGCCCCGGTTCATGGGCGAACCTGTGCTGCGCGCCATCCGTATGGCCGAACATACCGGGGCCGAGGAGAGCCCGAACCTTCTCGCCAACACCCGCACGACCTTGGCGAACCCCGTGTTGCGGTTGCTCTACTGGAACATGCCGTTCCATGCCGAGCACCACCTTGCCTCGTCCGTCCCGTTCCACGCGCTCGGCAAGCTCCACGCCGAAGTCTCGCCGCATCTTCAGTGCGTGAGCAAAGGCTACTTCCGGGTGCATCGCGAGATCCTTCGCGAGGTGCGGAAGAGCAGCCGCGCCGGCGATACCCCCGCCGGCCAGGGAGCGTGAGCGGCAATGGCACACATCGGGAGAACAGCCGGAGTCGTCATAATCGGCGGCGGACATGCGGGCGGCCGCACGGCGGAGCGGCTTCGGCACGGCGGCTTCGCCGGATCGATCGACGTGATCGGGATCGAAAAGGAGCTGCCCTACGAGCGGCCGCCGCTGTCGAAAAGCGTGCTGACGTCCGCTGAAGCGCCGGCGAATGCCTATCTGCTGCCGTCGGCGAAATGGAAGGAGATCGGCGTAACCTTTCATTTAGGCGCCGAGGCGACAGGCATCGACAGGCATGCGAAGTCGGTTGTGCTGGAGGGCCGTAGCCCGCTCGCCTATCGTAAACTGGTGTTGGCGACGGGACTGTCGCCCCGCAGGATCGCCAGCCTGGAACCAATTGCCGACCGGATCGCTTATCTCCGCTCCTTCGAGGATGCGCTGTCGCTGCGCAGCCGGATCGTCCCGGGTATGTCGATCGTGCTGGTCGGAGCGGGACTGATCGGCCTTGAAGTTGCCGCGAGCGCCGTCCAGCGAGGCGCCTACGTCACCGTGCTCGAGGCCGCGGATCGGCCGCTGAGCCGGCTGCTCCCCAGCTATCTGTCGCAATGGATCGCGCAGGTGCACGAGCGGGCAGGGGTTCGCATCCTCTGTGGCCGGCAAATCGCCGCCTCGGAATCGCTGGGCCAGAGCGCATGCCTGCACATCGACGACGGCTCGCAACTGCAGGCCGATCTCGTGCTGGTCGGCATCGGCGGTACCCCCAACGACCGCCTGGCTCGCGAAGCCGGGCTCGATATCGACAACGGCATCGTCGTCAACGCATTCGGCCAGACCAGCAGTCCCGACATTTTCGCCGTCGGCGACGTCGCCGCTCACGAAAATCCGTTCTTCGGTCGCCGCTGGCGACTGGAATCCTGGAAGAACGCCGAGGACCAGGCCGGCATAGTCGCCAGCTATCTTTGCGGCCAACCGGCGGCTTACGGCGAGGTGCCGTGGTTCTGGACCGATCAATACGATCTGAACATCCAAGTGGCCGGCCTGCCCGGCGCGAATGGGCCAACCTATGAGCGGGGCAAGCCTGGCGAACGCGCATATCTGGCCTATTTCACCGAAGGCGAACGGCTGATCGGCGCTGTCGGCGTCGGCTGTGGCCGCGATATCCGCATTGCGCGCGAAATCATCAAGGCAGGCGGCAAACTGGATGCAGCGGACCTCGTTCGCAAAGGACTCGCGCCGTTTCCAGCCTCGCTTGCAAGGCGCGTGTCGTGATCCGCTCGCCTGCTGCGATCTGTTTTGAGCCGAACCGGCCGCTGGCGGTCGAAACCGTGCGGGTGGCGCCGCCAGGCCACGGCGAAGTGCTGGTCGAGATCGTCGCTTCCGGTCTCTGCCATACCGACCTTACGGCGCTGGACGGCGTCAATGCGACCAGCGTCTACCCGCTGATTCCCGGACATGAGGGTGCCGGGCGCGTCGTCGAGACCGGCGCAGGCGTAATCGGATTGCGGCCCGGCGATCACGTCATTCCGCTCTACGGGCCGGAGTGCATGCATTGCCGCATGTGCAGGAGCGGCCGCACCAATCTGTGCTGGACGATCAAACCGACACGCGACAAGGGCGTAATGCCGGACGGCACGCCACGTTTCTCGCTGGACGCCGTGCCTGTGCATCACTTCATGGGCACCTCGACGCTGTCCCGCTATACGGTCGTTCCCGAAATCGCCCTGGCCAAGATCCGGGAGGATGCCCCGCTGGACAAGGTTTGTCTTTTCGGCTGTGGCGTCACCACCGGCGTCGGTGCCGCGCTTTCCGAGATCCGCGAGGGCGATGCGACCGTCGTGTTCGGACTGGGAGGCATCGGCATCAATGTCATCCAGGGGGCACGGCTGGCCGGTGCAAGGACGATCATCGGCGTCGATGTCACCGACCGAAAAAACGAACTCGCCAAAGCCTATGGCATGACCGATTTCATCGATGCGGGGCGTGATGGCCCGAAAGTGGTGCAGGCTATCCGTGACATGACCGAGGGTGGCGCCGATGTCGCGTTCGAGTGTACCGGAATCGTGCCTGTCATGCGCCAGGCCTTCGATTGCTGCCATCCGGCCTGGGGAACGGCGGTGCTGCTCGGCGTTGAACCACCAGGCGCTGAAATGGGCTTTCCGCCAGTCGGGGTGCGTTATGGCCGAACCATCCGTGGCAGCTATTTCGGTGGCGTCAAGGGGCGCAGCGGGCTCGGTCGCTTGATCGATTTCTACATGGATGACAAGCTCGACCTCGACCGGCAGATCACCCACAGGCTTACGCTCGGCGAGGTCAATCACGGCTTCGACTTGATGCGGGCGGGAAAGTCCGTTCGCGGCGTTGTCCATTTCGAGTGAACGACATGGGACGCCGCACCGAAGCCGGGTACGTCTTCCGCGACCGATATCCGGAGCGGATGGATGTCTACCGCAGGTTCGACGAAGCAAGTGCCGCGGCGCGCGCGACGCTTCCATGCAAACGCAACTTGGCGTATGGCGGGCATCCACGCCAGGTCTTCGATCTTTTTCCCGCAGGCAACGGCGCGCCGTTAGTGGTCTTCGTCCATGGCGGCTACTGGCAGAGCCTCGACAAAGATCGCTATTCCTTCGTCGCTTCGTCGCTGCTTTCTCGAGGGTTCTCGGTTGCCCTGCCGAACTACCCGCTTTCGCCCGACGCCGACATGAAAGCCATCATTGGCAGTGTCAGTGCTTGCCTGCCCGCAATCCTTGACACGCTCGAAGCGCCGCCGCCGCTCTGGATCGCGACCGGCCACTCAGCCGGGGGACATCTCGCCGCAATGCTGGCCATGAATGCCAAAGCTTGCAATGTGCCGCTGGCGGCGTGCGCGCCGATCAGCGGCATCTTCGACGTCGAGCCGCTGGTGGAAACATCGCTGAATGCAGCGCTCGGCCTGGACGTCGAGCGCGCCGCGGCGCTCAGCCCCATGCGTCGCCCGCCGCCTTGCTGTCCACTTACGGCTTTTGCCGGGGCAAGCGAAACGCCCGAGTTCATAAGCCAGTCCGAGCGGTTCGTAGCGCATTGGCGTGCGAGCGGCCAACCTGCCGAACTGGTTTCGCTCCGGGACAAAAACCACTACACGGTCCTTTGCGATCTGCTGGAGGAGCATTCGGAAATCGCCGAAGGGATCACGCGGGCGGCGAAAGCCTTTCGCCGGGAGGAGAAAAGGATTGAGTGGCGCTAACAAGCTGCATTTCGTCAATTTCAGCCAGCTGCGGTCCTTTTATGCGGTCGGGCGTGAACTGAGCTTCACGAAGGCGGCGGACCTGCTGTGCGTCGGCCAACCGACGGTGACGACGCAGATCAAGGCGCTGGAGGAGACGTACGACGTCCAGCTTTTCCTGCGCTCGCCGCGGGGCCTGAAGCTCACCGATGCCGGTGAGGCGCTGCTTACCGTCGCTCGCCAGATATTCTCGCTGGAGGAGCAGGCGGTCGGAATTCTGCAGGCCGAGGGCAACCAGATATCGGGCAAGCTGCGCGTCGGTACCGTCGGACCGTTTTTCGTTATGGAACTGCTCAGCGCCTTCCACGCAAAATACCCGCTGATGCAGGTTTTCCTGGAAAGCGGCAATTCGGACGCAATCTATAACAAGCTTCTGAACTACGAGGTGGATGTCGCAATCATCGGCCGCGACTACGACGATCCGCGTCTCGATCTCATTCAACTCGGCCGCCATGAGGTGATCGTCTTCGTCCATCGCGACCATCCATGGGGCGGGCGCCAGCAGATCGATCTTGAGGAACTGGACGGGCAGCGCTTGATCGTCCGCGAGCCGGGTTCGATGACCCGTCGCGCGCTGGAGGAGTTGCTCGACCAGCATCGGGTGAAGCCGAACGTAGTGATGGAAATCCCACGCGACGGGGTTCGTGAAGCTGTCGCCGCAGGTCTAGGCGCCGGCATCGTTTCGAAAACCGAATTTCTCCCGGATGATCGCCTGACGGCACTTTCAATTTCCGATCACAAACCCTTCACGCAATCCTTCGCCGCATGCCTGAAGGCACGCCAGACCCTTCGCCCCATAGACGCGTTCATGAAATTAGTCAGGGGCCATCAGACGCCGGTTCAAATTCCCGACGAATGAAAGAGGGCGTTCTCGATCCTGTGAGCGTTTGGCACGGAAATGTACTACGCATCCGTTCGCGACGATGCTGGCATGTAGCCCCGATCGCCGCTCATGAATTGCGGATTGAGATTGAGCATGGCATTGAGCATCCTCCGGGCCGGTTGAGAGCTACACTACCTATAGACCGACACATCGGCCCCTTGATGGACCTTCAGGCATGTCGACTTGCCGCGTAGGCCACTCTGACCCACGCCGCACGTCAGGTTGGAGCAGGCACAGAGCGGCGCCTAACGGACGTCTGACTTCGTGGGGCGCACTTCGAAAGCCGCCGGTCCGCTTCCCAAGTCACGATTTACCCCAGGACAAATGGCTGCTTTCGAGACACAATAGTGCAGATCTGAAGGACAGAGATGCGGCGCAAATTGTTCACGGCTCCACTCGTGAAGTGGAGCCGCTCTTGATCATACCTCAGTTGCCTCGGCAAGTTCGAGAGCATCTTCTACGTGGACTCCCAGATAGCGGACCGTGTTCTCGATCTGATGTGACCGAGCAAAATCGGGACGGCTCGCAAATTTCCCGTCTCTCTGTAGATAAGCGAAACCTTGATTCGACGGAGGGAATGCGTGCCGTATCCTGGGGTCGAAGCCCGATCGCCTCGACCCATTCGTCGACGAGGCGGGCGTACTGCCTTGTGCTCATATGAGCCCTAGGATCGATCCTACTAGGAAATGCGTAACCATCCACTGTCCCGCCGCGTCGTTCCAGCCATGCGAGAAGGCTGCGGCGGATGCCGCGCTCCGCCATCAGTGCGAAGGCTGGCTTGCCCGCCTCAAGCTCGACGACAAGCAGCTCGTATTCGTCAATCCGATTGGGGCCGGAAGCGGTCCGACAGCTTCCAGCATCAAAACGCGATGGCAGACATTCAACCAGGTGGGATTGAAATCTCTAACTGATCCAAACACGACAACCAACATCGCGGCCAACAGGTCGGTGCGCCAAAAAACGAAGTTGCGAAGCAAATCTCAACCATCGTGACCTTGCCCCTCTGATCTAATCCGGTTTGAAGTTCGTTCTGGCCCATCGAGAGGACCAGGACATGAAACGTAGCCGCTTCTCTGAAGAGCAG